>JANTGW010000008.1 GCA_024762705.1 Sulfurimonas sp. | reverse complement strand
ACATATTCAAGTAAATTTAATATATCCCTTTCTTTTATCATAATACACTCCCTAAATGCTTGATAAATATAAGCAAATATTATTCCAGACTATTTGCTTATCTTTACTTCAAAGCATTTTTTTTCAGTAGTACTCAGACGAACACTACCACCGTGTGCCTCGGCAATTTGACGGGAAAGTACAAGTCCCAAACCATTTCCTTTTACTTTTGAGCTTTTAAATGCCTCAAAAAGTTCTTTTTCCTTATTTATTGCTATTCCGCTGTCATAAATATTGAAAATGTGATATTTACTATCATCTTCATAAGCAATTTCAACAACCCCTTCCTCATTATCATCTTCTTCTATAGCATCAATAGCATTGGCTACAAAATTGGAAAACAACATTTCAAGCAAATCTTTATCTGCATTCATATTAAAGTCATCTTTTGGAAAAATAAATTGTATCTCTTTGGAATAACCGTAATATGCAATTGACATATCCAAAGATTCTCTAATCTGGCTCCAGCTGATTTTCTTTTTTTGGGCTTCGACCCCTTTTGAAAACATCAGCGTAGCTTTTATAATTCTGTCTATTTTATATACTGACTTTTGTATCTCTTCGACTATAGGAATATTTTCAGGTATCACCCGTTTTTTAAGTGTCGAGCTCATAAGAGAAATAGCACCGATAGGATTTCTAATTTCATGAGAAAGGTGTGCTGCCATTTGCCCCATTGTGGCAAGGTTTTCTTTACGTTTTTGTTCTGTTATGTCTGTTGCACTAAGCATTATTTTATCTTTATATGAGGAACTTTTTACCAAATATGAACGAGCATTGAATTTTATTTCATAATCTTCATCACGATATTCCAGTAATTTTAAGAGTTCCCATAGCTCTCTTGCATGGGAGTTTTGTAAAAAAACAGTATTGTCATCATTGAGAACCCAAATGGCATTTGGAAGAAATTCAACGACCTTTTCAACAGTATCTTGAAGATGCGAATAAGAGGCTTTAAGCTCATTAAACTCATTTTCAACTTTATATGTCTGTTGTATTAAAAGATCAAGTTCTTCTGGTGTAATAGAGGCCATTAAAGCTCAAATCCTACCAGTATCTTATAAAGAGAATGTGCATCTTCACTTCCAGCTATTTCTCTTATGGAGTGCATCGCCCAGGTCGGTAGTCCTACGTCTATGGTATCTATGCCTATACGTGTCGCAGTAATTGGTCCTATCGTTGAGCCACATCCCATATCACTTCGTGTTACAAAATTTTGCAGTGGCTCATTTAAAATTGATGCCGTCTGCATAAATTTTGAGATCGTCGTATCATTGGATGCATAACGCTGATTTGCATTTACTTTAATAACAATACCTTTATTAATATGCGGTGCATGGTTGGCATCATGTTTTGTAGGATAGTTCGGATGAATAGCATGTGCGTTATCTGCACTTATCATCAAAGAGGTTCTCACCATTTGTGTGTATTCTTCATAATCATCGAACATTCTGTGCAGAGTATTTTCTAAAAAGCTGCCGCCTGCACCACTTGTAGAATCACTGCCAACCTCTTCATGGTCACTTGCAATAAAAAGCATAGGCTTGTCTGCATCTATGCTGCAAATGCTCAGCATACCGGTATAACAGCTCAACAGATTATCCAGCCGTGCACTTGCTATAAAGTCATTTCTCAATCCGACATAAGATGCTTTTTGTGTATCGTAAAAACTCAATTCACCTGCATAGACCTCTTTAACATCATTGATGCCATTAACAGAAAGCTGCCACTTTATAAACTCATCAAATTCAAAGTCTTCATTCGTTGTCAGCACTGGGCAAATATCTGTCTGCTTATTGACGGTTCTATCTTTATTGGCTTTATCGTCTAAGTGTATCGCCAGTGACGGAATAACAGCGATTGGCTTTTTTACATTTATCAAGCTGTTTTGCAATCTTCCATCAGCATCAAGATAACTTACTCGTCCCGCTAAAGAAAGATCTCTGTCAAACCAGGGATTTAAAAGCAGTCCTCCGTAACTCTCAACACCAAACTTGACAACGCCATGCTCTTTTATGACCGGATTTGGTTTTAATTTTAGATTTGGAGAATCCGTATGTGCACCTACCATCAAATAGCGAGTATCCCTCTTAGGGTAAGTAAAAGCGATGATAGAAGAATCATTACGGGTCACATAATACTTCTTACCTGCATGAAGCTCCCACTTCTGTGTCTCTTCAAGTCTTATGAAACCTGCATTCTCAAACATCTGAGCCATGTTCTGTGTTGCATGAAACGGTGTCGGTGAAGCGTCTAAAAAGCCTAAAAGTCCTTCATTGAAATCTTCTTTGTTCATTTCTACTCCCTAGCTAATAACATCCACAAACTCATTCCCTTCAAGCGCTGGTATGAGTTGTGAACTTACATGTATAGCCGAATCTATGACTACATTATGCAGTTTTGAGACAATGGTCACTTTGAGCGGTCTGTTGCCCGGGTTTTGTCGTATAAGCGAATAGAGCTTTTCGAGTACATCAAAATCCGTAGAGAGCCTTACTGCAAGGTTTATAGGTTCAGGCGGGGCTTCTTGTATCTCTTTTTTTACCTTTTTCGTCTCTTTTTTCGCCTGTTTGAGCGTCATGATCTTTGTAACATTGAGTCGTGGCCCAAAATCTGTATGTGTCACTCTGGCTTTAAAGGCAACCGGTTCTTCAAGGTCCATCTGTTCAAGCTGTTCAAGTTTATCTGCAAAGAGCATGATCTCTATATTTCCATGAAAGTCCATCAAGTTGACTATGCCGAATTGATTTCCTTTTTTTGAAATCTTCTTTTGTATCTCTTCTACTTTTCCGATAAATATAGCAAATGAACCGTCTTTAATGTTCTCAAGTTCAGAAGAGAGTGTATAGTTGAGTTCTTCGAGCTCCTCCCGAAAATCATCCATTGGGTGCCCGGAGACATAAAAACCAAGAGTGTCTTTTTCAAACTCAAGTATCTCTTTGAGCTCATACTCATCTGAGTTGTTCAAAACCAGTTCAACTGTTGTTATCTCATCATCATCACCAAAAAGACTTCCTGCGGCATTTTTCTTTGCTTCACTTGCTTTTTTTGCGGTTTCTACAATCAACTCGACTTGATCAAGAAGTGCTTTACGAGAGTAACCGTATCTGTCAAATCCACCTGACTTTATTATAGCCTCTATAACGCGTTTATTGACCTTACTCGGCTCGATTCTATTAACAAAGTCCTGTAATGAGGTATAATCACCATTCTCTTCACGTTCTTCAATCATCGAATGAATAGCCGCTTCACCGACACCTTTGATACCACCTAAACCAAAAAGAATAATATCTTTATCGTCTTTTGTGATTGCTGAGAACTCCAAATATGAATCACAAACATCAGGAGGTGAAAGTTCAATACCCATACGTTTTACTTCATCGATGTAGCGAACTACTTTTTCCGTATTGTCCTTATCTGACGTTAAGAGTGCGGCCATGAACTCATTTGGATAATAGGTCTTCAGCCATGCCGTCTGGAAAGTAACCATTGCATAGGCTGCTGAGTGGGACTTGTTAAAACCGTATCCGGCAAATTTTTCGATCAGATCAAAAAGCTCTGAAGCAGTCTGATAATCCAGTCCCTGCTTTGCGGCACCTTCAGAGAACTCTTTGTTGTACTTAAGCATTTCATCGACTTTTTTCTTACCCATAGCACGACGAACAATGTCCGCACCACCCAAAGAAAAACCGCCGATCGTCTGTACGATCTGCATAACCTGTTCTTGATAAACAATAACCCCGTAGGTCGGTTTTAATATCTCTTCAAGTGCTTCAAACACATAAGTGATTTCTTGACGTCCATGTTTACGTTCGATGAAGTCATCAAGCATTCCTGACTCCATAGGACCAGGACGGTAAAGTGCCAAGACCGCAATTAAATCTTCAAAATTTGATGGTTTTAGCCGCTTATTCAAATCCTGCATACCAGAAGACTCTATTTGAAACATCCCTACAGTATTTCCTGTTTGAATCGTATCGTAAACATTTTTATCGTTTTCGTCTATCTTATGCCATTGTATATCTTTGTCATATCGTCTTTTAATCAGCTTAATCGCATTGTCAATAACATCCAGTGTTTTTAAGCCCAAAAAGTCAAACTTGATTAAATCAACATCTTCCATGTAATTAAGTGAGTATTGTGTTACAAAAGTATCCTCACCAGATGGCTTGTAAATCGGGGTTTTTTTCCAAAGTTCTTCATTTGATATAACAACACCCGCAGCATGCATACCGGCATTTCGTTTTAAACCTTCAAGCTTCTTTGCAAACTCCCATACACGTCCGGCCTGTGGGTCAGTATCAACAAGTTCACGCAGTTTCGGCTCTTTTTGAAATGCACCGTCTTTGAATTCACCGTTCTTTGTCTTTCCGTTGAGAGTAATACCCAGTTCATCAGGAACCAATTTTGCCATCTGGTCAGCTTTAGAGAGTGGCATATCCAAGACTCTGGCAACATCACGGATGACTCCTTTTGCAAGAAGTGAACCAAATGTAATGATCTGAGCGACCTGATTACGTCCATATTTTCTTGTTACATAGTCTATAACTTCCCCACGGCGAGCTTGCATGAAGTCCATATCGATATCGGGCATACTAACACGTTCAGGGTTTAAAAAACGCTCAAAAAGCAGATCATACTTCATCGGATCGATATCAGTAATCTCAAGACTATATGCAACAAGACTACCTGCGGCAGAACCACGGCCAGGACCTACTGCAACGCCCATACGTTTTGCTTCTTTAACAAAATCCCAAACGATCATCATATAACCCGGAAACTTCATAGAGTTAATGATATCCATCTCAAATTCAAGCCTGTCACGATACTCCTGATGACGTTCGCTCGGTACAATCTTCAAACGTTCTTCAAGACCTTCACGACACTTGACAATAAAATACTCGGCATCATTTTTATCAGCTGCACTTCGCCATTTTTTCTTCTCTTCTTCACTTGCATTTTCATCCAAAGCAGGATCGTCTTCAAAGTCAATATCAAGTCCCTCTGCCTTGGCATACTCCTGAGTAAATTTAAAGTTAGGTGGAGTCGGTGTCTTAACAATGGGCTCAAAATCTTCTATTTTATCCGTGATCTCCTGCGTATGTTCAAGTGCTTCGGGTATATCAACAAAGAGACGTGCCATCTCTTCAGGAGATTTTATGTAAAACTCGTGCACTGAGTGGCGCATACGATTTGGATCGTCATAGAGCTTATTCATCCCTATACACATAAAAGCCTCATGATATTGAGCATCATCAGGATAGGTATAGTGGGTGTCATTTGTCGCAACGACCTTTATTCCTGTCTCTTGTGATATCTTAAGTATCTGCTCATCTATGTAAAGCTGATCGCCGATACCGTGACGCATAAGTTCAAGATAAAAATCGTCTCCGAAAATATCCTGATACTCTCTTGCTGCAGCTAGTGCACCTTCATAACCTAATGCACCGTTTTTTACATTTCTTTCGTTTTGAAGATTTAAATGCCAGTTCACTTCACCCTGCAGACACGCAGAGGTACAGATAAGCCCTTCACTATGCTCACGAAGCTCTTTTTTGTTGATACGAGGAAAGTAGTAAAAGCCCTCTATAAAAGCTTTTGAGGAGAGGTACATGAGGTTTTCATATCCCTTTTTATTTTTAGCATACAAACAGATATGAAAACGCTGTTTCGTACTTTTGTCACCTAATGTCTCTCCATTATGGATATACCCTTCCATCCCGATGATGGGTTTAAGCCCTGCACCTTTCATCTGCTTGTAAAAGTCTATGGCTCCGAACATGTTTCCATGATCAGTCATTGCCACAGATGTCATACCTAGCTCTTTCACTCTTGAAACAAGGTTTGTTAATTTATTGGCTCCATCCAACAGAGAGTACTCTGTGTGGAGATGTAGATGTGTAAAAGAGGGTTTTGCACTCAAAAGAACTGCCTTTAATCTATACTATTTAACTTTTTCTAAATACTCACCGTCAACAGTGTTTACTTTGATCGTATCGCCTTCTAAAACATGGTACGGAACTTGTACAACTGCTCCACTTTCAAGTGTTGCAGGTTTTTTACTTCCGCTTGATGTGTCACCTTTGAAGTTTGGCGGTGTTTCTGTAATAACAAACTCCATAGTCTCAGGAGCCTGTACAGAGATAGCATTGCCTTTATAAAAAACAATATCAACATTGATACCGTCTTTGAACCATTTTGATGCATCATCACACTGTTCATAAGTTAATCCAAGTTGTTCATACGTGTCATTGTCCATGAACTGGTACATGTCACCGTCATCATAAAGATACTGCATTGTTTTATACTCAATTACAGGCACTTCAAATTTGTCACCTGCATGCACAGTCTTTTCAACTACTTTTCCATTTAAAAAACTTTTCATTTTCATACGAACAAATGCTGCACCTTTTCCTGGTTTAACATGTTGAAATTCCACTACTTTATATGGAACTTCGCCTACTATTAGACGTACATTTTTTTTGATATCGCTCATACCGATAGTTGCCATCAATACACCTTTAAAAATATTTTGAATAATTTTACAATAAAAGGACTTAGAATGTTATAATTCCAATAATTATTTAGACAGGATTTTTACAATTATGGAATTTACTTTAGACGCAACCTCGAAAAATGCCCGTGCCGGTACATTAAAAACAGCCCACTCTACGATTAAAACACCGGTTTTTATGCCGGTTGGAACCATAGGAAGTGTGAAGTCCTTAGATGCCCATGACGTACTTGAACTTCTCGGTGCTGACATCATTTTGGCAAATACCTATCACATGTATCTGCGTCCCGGTGATAAAACGGTTGCGAAAATGGGAAAACTACACGGCTTTACTAAATACCCTAAAAGTTTTTTAACAGACAGTGGCGGATTTCAGGCGTTTTCCCTGAGTGATATGTCAAAGCCAAAAACAGATGGTATAGAGTTCCGCTCGCATATTGACGGGAGTAAACACTTTTTCACTCCAAAAAAGGTTATAGATATTCAACATAATCTTGGTTCTGATATTATGATGATCTTAGATGACCTTGTTGCTTTGCCTGCTACACAAGAACGCATAAAACTCAGTATAGAGCGCACGACTGCATGGGCAAAGGAGTCTATAGAATACTTTCGTGCAAAACAAAAAGAAGGTATAGGAGTCGATCAAAACATCTTTGCCATCATCCAAGGTGGGACTGACAAAGCATTTCGCACAAAAAGTGCCACAGAACTTTGTGCACTCGATTATGACGGATTTGCCATTGGAGGGCTTTCTGTTGGTGAGCTCAACAACGAAATGTACGATACAGTTGAGCATACGACACAGTATATGCCAAAAGACAAACCACGTTACCTCATGGGTGTCGGAACGCCGGAAGACTTAATAGAAAACATTGAGCGCGGTATAGATATGTTTGACTGTGTCATGCCGACAAGAAATGCAAGAAACGGCACACTCTTTACTTCATTTGGAAAGATGAACATCAAAGGTGCAAAGTTCAAAGAAGATCCGGCACCAATAGACCCGGAGTGTCAATGTCTTACATGTAAGACCTACAGCCGTGCCTACATCAACCACCTCTTTCGTGCACGTGAGATTACATACTTCAGACTGGCTACAATCCATAATCTGCACTACTATCTCAATCTGATGCGTGAGGTACGTGAGGCTATCTTAGAAGACAGATTCGCTGAGTATAAAAAAGAGTTCTACGCTAAAAGAAACTGACTTCTCCAAGAAGTTCTTCGCCGTCATAAAGGGACTGTGCATTCTTGACAGTTTTTTTCTTCTGTGTATCAAATAGCAGCAGATCGGCCTTTTGCCCTACTTCTATACTTCCTGCTTCAAATCCTATACTTTGTGCAGGGTTTTGAACAGTCAATTTGACAAGTTCACTCATGGATATCATCCCTTCCCTTACCAATTTCGTATAGTAGATCGCCAATGCATCCCCAACGCCTTCACAGCCATAGGCCGCATCAAAAAATGCCACTTCTTTGTTTACCGGAGAATTTGGCTGATGCAAAGTGCTTAGCATGTCTATTTCTCCGCGTTTTAACGCATTTTGTAAAGCTTTCAGATCATTTTTGGATGCAAGAGGCGGATTTAATTTTGCAGTTGTGTTAAATCCTTCACAGGCTTCATCAGAATGGAGTAAATGGTGTACGGAGACTTCACAGCTTACCAATACGCCTTCACTTTTTGCTTTTGTTATCAGTTCGACCGAGCGTGGAGATGCAATGGATTTGAAAAGTATTTTAATACCGAAATGTCTTGCTATTTCTATCATACGCGATACATGTAACACTTCACTGAGTTCAGGTATGCCGGCAGTTCCCAGTTTCGAGCTGACATCGCCTTCAAGCATAACCCCTGCATTTATCAAAGAGTTGTCCTCAGGCTTGCAAAAAAGTGTCACACCATACATTTTGACATATTCGGCGACCTTAATGGCTATGTTGTTTTTTGCAATTGTGCTCATATAAGGTGCTACTACCCCTTTTTTCAGCATTATCGCAATGTTTGAAAGACTCATATCCTCTTTGAGTGTGTTAAGCATAAAGTCAATTTTCACATCATTGACATCTTTTACACCATTTTGTGCGAACTCCAAAACCACTTCATTATCTATGGCAGGATTTGAATCGGCATTGAGCACTATATGACCTACTCCACCTTTTTTTGCCTCTTGTGCGACTCTTTTGATGTTCTTGGCATTCAAAGATGAGTCTAATACGCGTATATTTGTATCTATAAGGCGAGGCATCAAATATGCTCCATTGGCATCTATTACTTCTTCATCATGCAGATTCTCACCGATTGCCGTTATTATTCCGTCTTGTATTAAAACATCTGCTTTTCGCTCACCATTGACATCACAAACTATTGCGTTTGATATAAGCATTTTAGACCACCTTTGATATAATGGTAGTATTATAAATTATTAAGGCTTAAAACTCATGAAAATTCTTGTATCCGCACTTGAACACTCCGCCAATGTGCACCTAAAATCTCTCAAACAAGAACTAAGCGAAGATGTGGAGTTTATAGGCATATTTGATAAAAGTCTTGGAAAACCCATAGTTGATTTAAGAAGCCTTGCCATTATGGGGTTTGTCGATGCTTTAAAAAAACTGCGTTTCTTTTTCAAACTCAATGATGAAATGCTCCAACTCAGTGAAGAAGCAGACAAAGTTTTACTTATAGATTCTTCAGGATTCAATCTTCCTCTTGCTAAAAAGATAAAAAAGAAATACCCGAAAAAAGAGATCATTTACTACATACTGCCCCAAGCCTGGGCATGGAAAAAAAAGCGCATACCTGTACTTACAAAAACCATAGACAAATTATGTTCCATACTCCCTTTTGAGCCAAGTTATTACCCAAAAGAAGCACCTATTGAGTATGTGGGGCATCCTCTTTTAGACCAGATCCATAACTTCAAAGACTCACTTAATCCTGAGGTCAAACACATAGCCTTTATGCCAGGCAGCAGAAAAGGTGAGATAACAAAACTTATGCCTATTTTTAAAGAGCTACAGTCATTATTACATGTAAAGGCGACCATTGTCATACCTAAACACTTTTCACAAGAAGATATAGATGAGCTTTATGGTGACATAAGTGCATTTTCTGTGTCCAATGAACCGCATGAAACACTTTACGATGCTGACTTTGCCTTTATATGCAGTGGAACTGCAACACTTGAAGCTGCACTTATAGGTGTGCCTTTCATACTGAGCTATATTGCAAAGCCTTTGGATTATTTCATCGCCAGCAAACTTGTAAAACTTGACTATATAGGGCTTGGGAACATTATGTTCTCACAGTATAAAAATGAAGCTTTGCATCCGGAATTCATTCAAGAAGATGTGAGTGTTGAGAATCTTCTAGAAGCCTATAATGAGTATGACAGAGAAAGATTTCTACACAACTCAAAATCTCTAAGAGAGTACCTGCAACACGGTAGTTCAAAAAGAGTTGCACAAATCATTGAAGCCTCTTAATCTTCTTTTGTTTTTCGGGCTTTGATGTTTATTCGTTTTCCTGTAGTTTTCGGTGCATCATATTTGTCTCTTGGTGTACCGTCATAACGGTGGTTTCTATCACCACTTTTACCCGAAAATATAGCTTTTCCATTTTCATCTTTTCCTAAAAACTTATTTGGTGCTTTTTTCTTTTTAGCCCATCTATCATCTTTTTTTTCATCTTTGTTGAACTCTTTTTTTGGCTTCTCTTTCGTAGAACTTTCATAACGTTTCTTTGCCACTTCTTTGATCTCATCTTTTGAGAGTTTTTTCTTTACAGGTTTTGATGGCTCTTTTTTCTCTTTTTGAATATATTCAAAACCTTCCAAAGATTCTTGTTTAATTGCTCTACCAAGTAAAGTTTCTATAGCATGAAGATCTTTTTGTTCACTCTCATCTAAGAGCATAACAGCTTTTTGTGTCGCTTTTGCAACTCTTGCCATATATACGATTGCTTTTATCGGCATATCATAGCTTATAAGAAACTCGCATGTTAACTCTTTTTCTTTTATGAGTGCTTTGTCTTCTAAAATACGTACATTTTTATTTGTAATCTTTTCTTGGATAAGCTCAGGATTTTTAGAACACATCACTAAAATATCTGCATCCTCATTCTCTTGGATAAGTTTATTTAAAAGTTCTGTCTTTTTTTCATTTGGGCATTGGTATATACGGTGATTGTTTGGTTTTATCGTTATTGCAT
Organism: Sulfurimonas sp.; assembly: GCA_024762705.1. The sequence continues at coordinate 4,770 of JANTGW010000008.1, read as the reverse complement.
CAGCAGACATTTTGTATCCTAAAAAGTATTTGCAAAATTATACCCACAAAAGCCATAAATTATGCTATTATGAAAGAATATACAAAAGGCCAAGAGCCTTCATTAGGAAAACACGATTAAAAAAGAAATCACATTCAATTCACTCGGTCTCTCAGCACCGATTTTAAAAGCTGTAAAAGAACAAGGCTACGAACACCCTACTCCTATTCAGGCAAAGGCAATTCCCGTTATTTTAGAAAAAAAAGATATTTTGGCAGGTGCACAGACCGGTACAGGAAAAACGGCAGGTTTTACACTGCCGCTTTTAGAACTGCTTACACGGAAAAAGCCTTCAAAACAAAAGCACAAAGTACGTGCTTTGATCTTGACACCGACACGAGAACTTGCCCTGCAAGTAGCTGAAAATGTAGCACTTTATGCAAAACACACACCATTTAAATCTGCCGTGATCTTCGGTGGGATAAAGATAAACCCGCAAATAGCACAGCTCAGACGCGGTGTCGACATCGTCATAGCAACACCAGGGCGTCTGCTTGACCACATCTCGCAAAAAACCATAGATCTTCGTGAGATAGAGTTTTTGGTGCTTGATGAAGCAGACAGAATGTTGGATATGGGATTTGTCAATGACATCAAAAAGATTGTCAGCATCATTCCAAAAGAACGTCAGACACTACTTTTTTCGGCAACATACTCTGATGCCATTAAAAAACTCTCAAACCAGTTTTTAAAATCACCTACACTTATAGAAGTTGCACGTACAAACGAGTCTAATGCCATAGTAGAACAAAGTGTCTACCCTGTCGATAAAGCACGAAAAAGAGAGTTGTTAACGCATCTCATTAATGAAGGAAAATGGCAACAGGTTCTCGTTTTTACAAGAACGAAACACGGCGCGAACAAACTAAGCGGACAGCTTGAAAAAGACGGGATAACTTCTGCCGCGATTCATGGAAACAAAAGTCAAAATGCACGCACAAAAGCACTCGCAGACTTTAAAAAAGGAGATGTCCGTGTTTTAGTAGCAACAGACATCGCGGCACGCGGCATCGACATTGACCAACTTCCACATGTAGTGAACTTCGAACTTCCAAATGTCAGTGAGAATTATGTTCATCGTATCGGGCGTACAGGACGTGCAGGAAACAAAGGAGAGGCCATTAGTCTTGTTTGTATCGATGAAGAGGAATTTTTGGCAAACATTGAAAAGCTCATTAAAAAAGATATACCAAAAGTGTGGCTAAAAGGTTTTAAACCAGATCCAAGTATAAAAGCAGAACCTATCAATATGGGTGGAAATCGCAGGGCTAGAAATAAGCCTAGAGGTGGAAATTCTCGCGGAAGAAACAGTAACAGAGGCAGAAGATAAACTTCTACTCTGTAATGTCTCTTAAAATCGATTCAAAATCTTTTTGCGCTTTTAAAAGTGCTGCTTTTGCATCTTTGTCTTCAACTTTTGCTGAACTTAACCAGTTATAAACGGCTGGAAAACCTACAACAACTTTATTTTCATCTTTTTTCTTGTAAAGCATTGTGGTACATGGAGCAAATGCTGATGCTTCCGGTCTACTTTTTGAAACCGTGTAAATTACCGGCAGTTTACATATAGAGTATGTAATGTAAAAATCATACGGAGACTCAACAGTTCCATCTTTTGTCAGTACTTCATTTAAATCCATAAACTCAGGAACAACAAAACCATAAGGCTTGAAACCTTCTTCAAGATTCATTTGAAACTCTTCTAACACTTCGTCAACATCATCGTCTTCTTCTATTTCCATCTCATATGTTGTTACTAGGTCATGAGATGACTTTAAGCTGTCTTCACTCAAACTGTGTTTTGCATTAGAAAAAGTCGATTCAACTGCCTTTAACACCTGCTCTTCAATCTTTTTCAATATGCTTAGATCATCGATACCTAAAATCTTTCCTTGAGCTTCAGCCGTTAAAAATGAAAGATGTAATGTATCTTCTTTCTTGTCTTGGTAAATTCCCATCCCCATCGGTGTAAAAGCACCTGCTTTAGGGTATGTATTTACAAGGTCTCTTACATATTTCGGGCTGTAAAATGTCATAAGCGTAAAGATCTTGAAGTTCGTTTCTTTAAACTGCTTTTTAAAAGGCCCAATCATATTACTGTTAAGCTCTACATGTAAGCCATTGTTATTTAACATTTGTTCTATTTGGTATGGAGTGATTTTTCCATCTTTATTATCTATTGTAAAAAGATGTAAATCTCCTTTTGCCTGCAGCGATACTGCACAAAAAAGCGCAACTGCCAATACAATTATTTTTTTCATTTTCATTTCCTATGGTTTTATATATATCCAACCTGCTTTGACACTCTCTAGGAGTTCTACAACACCTGCAGTCACTATGACCGAGCCGTCAACCAGATCTTCTTCTTTGATTTTGAGAGTCCTCATAGTGTTCCCACACGCTACAAACTCTACATCGTACTGCATTAAAGCGTCTACTCTTATTGCAGTTGTTTTATTGTGTTTGTCTAAAAGTTTAATCCCCTGAGAGTAAGCAACGATTTTCATCTCTACATTTTCAGGTCCGTAAAACTTCAAAACATTGTTTGCGACACTAAGTATATGATCAAGTGCATGTTCTTTTCCTTCTGCTATAGCAAAGACAATCTGTCTTGGATTATCTATAGAAGGTTTCGGATCTGCAAACTCAGTATCTGCAAATGACAGAATACAAAAGCTTAGTAAAATTAATGTAAATTTTAGCATATGCCATCCTTTATTTTATGTTTTTTGTAAGTTCTTTAAAATCTTGTATATTCCAAGATCCCGGAATTTTCTTAATGACTGTCTGATTTTTATCCACAAAGAAAAAAGTCGGTGTGAAGTATACATGTAAGTTTAGCGGAAGCTCGTCAAAATCAAGATTAAGTTTTACAGGTATAAACCTTTCTTCAATCCATTTTGACATATCCGGGTCATTAAATACTTCTTCTTCCATTTCACTGCAGTAATGACAGTCTGTACGCATAACATCTATCATAATGATTTTATTGTTCTGTTTTTGCAGTTTTAAAGCTTCTTCATAACTGTGAAACTCAACAGCCCATAAAGAGCTGATGCTTAGTATTAGCAACAAAAAAAATCTATTCACTTTCCCACTCCAACATTCTGTAAGCCGTTTCTACATTCTGTCTGTGCACAGAGTCGTAAAAAGGATCATTTTTGTATTCTAACATTTTTACATCATTGACTACATCTGCTATGTCTTCACCGTCATCGATTCTTTTTTTGACTTCATCTCTTAGGGTTTTAAGATATTCATAAGTGTACTCAACGGCATTTTTATCTACATTTGTTCCATGTCCACCTATTATGTACTTCACATCCATATTTTTAATTTCATCAAGAGCCTTCAGCCAGCCGCTAATGTCTCCGTCTCGTAAAGATGGAAGTCTTTGGTTAAAGACCAGATCACCTACAAAGACTATTTTTTCACTCGGAATGTAAACGTAAAGATCACTGTTCGTGTGCGCTTTATTATTTACACTTTTTATGATTACTTTTTTTCCATTTATGTCTAAAACTTTTTCTTTATCTACAAAAAGTGTCGGATACACCTGTGTTGTCTGCTTATAAGCATCTTCAGATATACGTCTTTGCATACGTGTTTTTTCTGCTTTTGGAAGTTCTTTAAAGGCTTGTGAACCTATGATTTTACTGCCAAGCGTTATGTAATAACTGTTTCCCAGCCAATGGTCATCATGAACATGAGTATCTATAACATAAGAAACCGGAAGGTCTTTGAGGTTTTTCATTTTTTTATATGCCTGGGCAGCATACTGATACGTGGGACCACTATCTATCACAAGATAGCTGTTCCCAAGGTTAACAAAACATGAATTAGACATGTTTCCATTGTTATGCTCGTCCATCACCTCTGGTAACCCGAAGAAGCAGTGAGTGGAAGACTCACCCACTTGTACGGGTTGAAGTTTGTAATCGTAAGAAAGGAGAGAATGAAATATTACAACACTTAACAAAAGTGACTTCAAAGCATAACCTTTTTAGAACAAGTAGTTCAGTTCGAAACGATACTCGTTGTATGAGTCTTTTTCAACACCACTTGTACGAGCATCTGCACTTACTAAACCAACACGAATTTTTGCATACAAGCCGTTTCCAAAATTTTCACGGAAGTCCATGTGTAAGATTTTACTGTCAGCCTGAACACCTGCAGCTTGTTTTGCTTCATCAAAATTTTGAATTGCATAACGAGCCATTGCACTGAAACCTGGAACTAGACCAGCTTTATCGAAATCATAGTTTGCTTCAACGTTCCATGTTTTCGTATTTGCATACCAGTTATACTGAGCCATTGCACGAGTATATCCACCTGTCGGGAATCCACGCCATGGTGCTACGATATCTGCATCATCTGCTACTGCTGAGTAACCGACTTTTGCTTTTAAAGGACCTTTTTTAAGTACTAAACGAGCCATCCATAAAGAACTATCAAGTGTAAATCTATCGCTATAACCTAGATTACTTGTAGGTGATTGATCAATTGCTAATTTACCTTTTAAAGTAGCACCACCAATTTTTCCACCACCATCGTCAAACTGTTTCATGTAACGAACACCAGGAGTCAGTGTATAACCATCACCTAAAGCGATTTTATAGTTAAGCTCACCAGTTAAAGATGATACAACATCAGGAACAGCACCATAAGTAACATCAACTTGAAGATTGTCAATTGATTTGTTTCTTGCATCGACTACAATCAACTCATGAT
>JANTGW010000007.1 GCA_024762705.1 Sulfurimonas sp. | reverse complement strand
AAACAATCTTACCGGCTGGAGCTACTCTTACGAGTAATTTCATCAATCTCTTTTACTATCTTGACCGAGAGATTTTCACAACCGTTTTTCGTTACTAAAATATCATCCTCAATCCTTATGCCTATACCTCTGTATTTTTTCGGAATATTTTCATCTTCTTCATCAAGATAAATTCCGGGCTCTATAGTCATCACCATTCCCGGTGCAAGAGGAATTTCTTTGCCATTGTTTTTTTTGTAAGGACATTCATCATGCACATCAAGCCCCATCCAGTGCCCTATACCATGCGGATAATATTTTCTATGTGCTTTTTCCTTTATAAGTGTTTTTAAATCACCTTGAAGAATTTTCAAATCAAGCATGCCCCTGCAGAGTAACTCTTCTGACTTTTTTTGCAGTTTACTCTTCAAAATCCCCGGTTTTATCATCCCGATAATCTCTTTTTGCACCTTCAAAACCATTTCATACACTTCTGCCTGCGCTTGTGTAAACTTTCCTGTTACAGGTATGGTTCTTGTTATATCACTGGCATAATAGTCATACTCACATCCGGCATCAATGAGTATGAGTTCATTACGAACGAGTTTTTTGTCATTATCTATATAATGCAGTGTATTTGCAGAATTTCCGCACGCAACTATGGAAGTATATGCATCACTGTAAGCTCCATTTTTTTTAAAAATATATTCTATCATTGCCTGAAGTTCATACTCAAATTGAAGTTTTTTACTAATTTTCATAGCTTTGTGATGCGCTTTTTTCGTAATTTTCAATGCTTTTTTAATAAGTTTGATCTCTGCTTTTGACTTTATGAGACGCATACGCCCAATAAGACTTGCAAGATTTTCATAACTTAGTATATTTTTAGCGTGTCGTTTTAAAATTTTTACTTTTGAATATTCCAGATTGAAGTCATGATAAATATGATGTTTGTTTTCAACAAACTCTTTAAGCTTGTCATTAAGCTCATCAATTTCAAACACATCATCCACCATAAAAAGCTCTTTGGCTTTTTCTTTTCCCAGTCGCTTTCCATGCCACAACTCTTGTGTTTTGTCTTTTTTGGCAACGAACAGATAGGTATGAAAATTTTTAGCTCCTTTGACAAAGACTAAAGCAGAATTATCTTCTTTAAATCCGCTCAAGTAGTAAAAATTGCTGTTTTGTCTGTATGGATACTCAGTATCATTTGAACGTGTTTTTGGTGATGCGCTAAAAAGAACTGCTACACTAAAAGGCTTAAGTTTTCGGCCTAAACGCGTTCTTCTCTTTCTATACTCTTTTTCACTTATCAAAACATACTCCCTGCAGCCATAATCCACACTCTTTTAATATACTCTCAAGTGCTCTGTTTAAAGCCATAACACCGCCTTGCGCATCATCTGACTTTGCTTTTGCATCTGCATGAAAAGTTTTCGTTGCAACTATTGTATGTGTACTCTCATCTATAAGGCTACATGTAACGACAGCATTGGCATAAGAATTTTTTTCATTTTCATCAAAATACTGCATAAAGTCTTCTATGTTTATTTCTAATCTAAAATCATTTTTTGTTTTGGAGTCTGCATTTTGCACACTTTTAAACAACTGCATTGCCCGCAAATATTCCGTCAACTCACGTGTTATTGATTCATTAGGACTTTGTGCCCATCTTGAACGTGAATATGCGTACTGAGTGTATTTTCCTTTTACATAGTACATTTTCAAAGACATCAAAAGCTTGTCGCTGAAAGCCTGATCAACTTTAAGAGTTTTTTCTAGACACTTTGTATTTTCTGTTTTTATCACCTCTAAACTTGTAGCCAGTCTGTATTCATCTTTCGCGGGTCTTGGCGATGAACATCCCGCTATAAAAAGCCCCATACATGTAAAACATAAAAATAATAACTTATTTTTCACCCGGTCCCCTTTTTGTTTTTTCTTTTTTAAAGAGTAAGTCACTTGGACTTCGCTCATACTGATTTATCAACTCGTCTGCATGTATCAGTGTTTGCTGCATTTGCAGCATTGTAGCATTCATTACAGGCAGTGTCTGCATTGTTGCACTTTGAATGTTCTGTTCTACATGTAAAAAAGATTTTGCCATGTCATTCATGATCAAACCCATGTTGGTGTAGGTGTTTTTTATATTGACAAAAGAGTTGTCAATTTTATTTTCCCATTTTATGCTGTTGTCTACGAGCTTATTGATTTGTGGAATACTTTCATCAATTTTTGCTGTCAGTTCTTCAAGGTTATTTGCACTTGCCTGCAGATGTGCTATGGTCTTTGCATCAAGTACCCTGTCAATTTTTTCCATGACCAACGCACTCTTTTGTAAAAGTCTGGAAAACTCTTGTTGATTCTTTTCATTAAGCACTTCATTTGCTCTGTCCAAAGTCAATACCAATAGTTCAGATACCGAGTCAAGTGATTCTTCAACATTTGCCAAAAAAGAAGGTGCCGATTTAATTACAGGATATTCCTGCCCCTCTTTTTTGCGAAGCGGCGGGGCATTATTGTCCCCTTCGGTTAAGTTAATATAACTAAGCCCCGTTATGCCCTGTGCGGTAAGTTTTGCAACTGTATCTGCTTTTATAGGTGTCGTTTTTAAAATATCAACCGTTACTTCGACCTGTTCGGTGTTTTTAGGGTTAATACGTAGTCTTGTTACCTTACCGACTTTAATACCTTTATACTTAACCGGAGCATCGAGGTTAAGTCCAAGAACTGATTCGTTGAAGTATATAACATACCTTTGAGTTTCTTGTGCCTTTGCAGGTTTGAGCATCCAATATGCAAAGGCCAGCATACTCGCTATTCCGAGTAAAACAATCAATCCGATGAGTGTGTAATTAACTTTATTGTTCATATTCTGTCTCTAAAAAAAGTTTGTATAAAATCATTCTTCACAGAAGTAACCTCTTCTAAACTACCTTCGTAGGCAATTTTTTTATTATCAATTATAGCCATTCTATCTAAAGTATTATATATTGAATGTAAATCATGCGTTACTATGACCATAGTCAGACCGAGCATTGAGCGTAACTGCAAGATAAGTTCATCAAATTCTCTTGCTGAAATAGGGTCAAGTCCACTTGTAGGCTCATCCAAAAACAACAACTTAGGATCCATTGCCAGTGCTCGTGCGATACCTGCTTTTTTACGCATACCACCGCTTATTTCAGAAGGGTACAAAAAAGCATCGCTCGGCTTAAGTCCGACAAGATCAAGTTTGAATGCTACTATCTCTTGTATCATTGTATCAGAGAGTGTTGAATACTCTTTTAGTGCAAGGGCAATATTTTCAGCCAGCGTTAAAGAAGAAAAAAGAGCACCAAATTGAAATAAAACACCCCATTTTCTTCTGAGTTCCTGTGCCTCTATTTCATTGATATTCTCTATTTTTTTTCCCAAGACCTCGATTGAACCTGCTTGAAACTCCTGCAACATGACCATCTCACGAAGCAGAGTCGTCTTTCCACAACCGCTGGGTCCGAGCAAACCGTAAATCTCACCTTCATCTACATGTAAGTTCAACCCATCATGTACTACTTTGTCACCAAAAACAGTTTTTACATTTTGTACTTTTATAAGTTCCATTATATCCCCAGATTTGTAAAGGCTATGGAAAAGACTGCATCACACACTATAACGGCAAAAAGGGATTCAACGACACTCTTTGTTGTGTTAAAGCCTATACTTTGTGTATCATCTTTGACCATCAGACCCCTGTATATTCCAATCGAAGCAATCAAAAAGGCAAAAAACGGTCCCTTAACAATCCCAACATAAAAATGTTTGATTGCCACCACATCGTTTAGTCTGTCAATAAAAAGAGAAGGTGTCAAATCCAGACTTAAATCTGCAACTATAATTCCTCCAAGCATGGCCATCATATCCGATATAAAAATCAGTATAGGCAGCATTATCACAAGTGCAATTATCCTTGGAAGTACCAAAAATGTATAGGGGTCAAAGCCCATTGTACGCATCGCATCAATCTCTTGAGTAATCTTCATCGCTCCTATTTGTGCAGTATATGCAGAGCCACTTCTACCTGCTATGACTATGGCAGTAATAAGAGGAGCCAATTCTCTAAATACAGAAATACCCATCATATCTACTATAAAGATATTACCTCCGTATAGTTTTAGCTGATAAGCAGCCTGATAAGCTGTAACCAAACCTATCAAAAAACTTGTAAGTGCCACAATACCAAATGCCCGTACAGCACTTGCATTAATTTCAAAGGCTATCTCTTTGATGCGAATATTTTTTATACTTTTAAAATAGAGTAAAAAAGAAACAAATATTTTTCCTATGAATTCCATAAAGGATATAAAAGAGAGGTATGATTCATAAAAAGCTCTGCCTAAATAGGTAAAAAGGCTCTCTTTATGTATATCATCACTGGTATTGAGCTTTTTTTTGTGTTCTCTTGTCAGTTCAAGAGTATGTAGAAAATTTTTATTATCGCACACAATTTTTGCATTGTAGTTCTCTTGCAGGTCAGTTAAAAAAAGAGCAAATGCAGTATCTAAATACTGGGCATTTTTTAAGTCAATAATAATTTTTTGAAAGTTTTCAAGTTTGTTTGCTTTAATGGAGTCTTGTGCCCTGCTGAGATTATATAATGTCAACTCCCCTGAAAATTCAAGGGAAAGAGCACTCTTATCTGTCTGAATGTAAAGCGGATTTTCATTCATAAGACAAAAGGCTAAAAATCTCTTTCTAAAAGCTTGTTGACTTTTAAAATAGTAATAATCTTATCTTCTTGCTTTCCTACACCATCAATGATTGTATCTTCACCATTGACAGTATCCGGTGGTGGTCCGACATTTTCTTTTTTAATTCTGATAGCCATTGTCAACCTGTCAATTACAAAGCCTGCAACATCATCGCCATAACGCATAACGATAAAACGTGTTTCATCACTCTGTTTTTTTGCCGGTAATCCAAATTTTGTGCGTAAGTCTATTAACGGAATCACAGACCCGCGAAGATTGAACACGCCCAAAACATATTTTGGAACCTGAGGAACTCTTGTCCAAGAAATTGGTTTAATGATTTCTTGAATAGAAAGAATAGGCACCGCATACTCTTCATCCCCGATTATAAAGCCGACAAGCTGTACAACATCATCGAGTTGTCCTACAACACTTGCCTGCTGTTGCTCTTGTTTATTAATAATATCTTTTAGTTTATCACTCATTATAAAAACTCCGCTTTAAAATTAACATTTCGTTGTACTACGCTTGCTAAATAATCTGCTGAATAAGGTTTAGTGATGTATTCGACCATTCCTGATTCAACACCGCGCATACGGTCTGATTTAGCGGTACGCGATGTTACTGCGATCAATGGTAGGTTTTTGTATCTGTTGTACTTTTTGATTTCACTCGCAAGCGTGTACCCGTCCATTCTCGGCATTTCTATATCAATGAGCATTGCATCAAAGTTATAATCACCGGATTTTAAGATATTTAGTGCTTCTTGCCCATCACTGGCTTCGACAAGTGTTACACCCATAGGTTCAAGTGCTTTTCTCATAATCGTTCTGTCCGTTTTGGAATCATCGACTATCATTATAGTATAATCACTCGCTTTTGTTTTCTCATTACTCACAGTATCACCGTCACCGTTTGTAAGTGCTGTGGCTTTTACATCTTTTGCCATGTTCATGAGTGCTACAACATCTACAATAAGTGTCACTCCACCATCACCTCTAATAGTAGCTCCGGCAATGCCTTCGATACCTTTGAGATAATCACCCAATGATTTAATAACGATCTCTTCTTGTCCGACCAGGGTGTCAACAATAAGTCCAAGCTTGCTCGTTCCTAATCCAAGAACAACAACATAGGCATGTTCACTCGCATCTAAAATTCTCTCAACTTCAAAGATATCACCGATATGCACTAACGAAAGTACATCGTCACGCAACCTCATAACCGAACGTCCTTCAACAGTGTATATCTCGTCTTTTGAAATTCTTACTGTTTCAAGTACCGAAGATAAAGGAATGGCATAATGCTCTTCTTGCACACCGACTAAAAGTGCTTGAATAATAGCCAAAGTCAATGGTATCTTTAGTTTTATAGATGTTCCCTTATCCACTTCACTGTCAATATCAATGATTCCATTGAGCTTTTCAATATTGGTCTTGACAACATCCATACCCACACCGCGTCCGGAAACACTTGTCACTGCTGCTGCCGTAGAGAAACCAGGTTTAAAGATAAGACTGAATGCTTCTTTGTCACTCATAGTTTCAGCTTCTTTTTCAGTAATAATACCTTTTTGAAGTGATTTTTCCTTAAGCATATCAGGATTAAGTCCCTTACCGTCATCATCTATTTGAATGACGATCTGATTTCCCTCATTATAAGCTTTTAATGCTATCGTACCCTCTTCTGGTTTGCCTTTTGCCAAACGCTCTTCGGGAGTTTCAATACCATGATCACATGAATTACGAATAATGTGTACAAGAGGATCACCGATTTCTTCAACAATTGACTTATCAAGTTCTGTCTCTTCCCCTGATATAACCAGTTCAATCTTTTTGTTGAGTTCACGTGATAAATCACGAATCATACGAGGAAACTTGTTAAACACTTTTCCAATGGGCAGCATCCGAGTCTTCATAACGGCTATCTGCAAATCTGTCGTTACAAGTGAAACAATAGAAACGACCTGATTGAGTTCTTCTAAAAACTCTTCACCCTCGTAGCGTTCTTCAACATCATCATTGATCTTAATAAGTCTGTTTTTAGCAAGTACAAGCTCACCTATAAGGTTCATCAGATGGTCAAGTCTTTTTACGTCTACACGAATCGTCTGCTCAACCGCAGCAGGAGCACGTTTTGCGGGTGCAGCAGCTTTTGGTTCCTCTTTTTTCTCTGCTTTTTCTTCTTTCTTAGGTGCAGGTGTTGGAGCCGGCGCTTTTGGTTCTTCTTTGGCTTCTTCTTTTTTATCTTCTCCAGGTTCTTCATCTTCACTCGGTTCAGGCGGCATTTGCGGTACTTCTTCACCAGCAGCTATTTTTGCCTCTCTTTTTGCCTTGTCTTCAGCTTGACGCTGTGCTAAAAGTCTTTCAATTTCTGCTTCAACTTCATCCGGATCCATATTTTCATAGTCCGGTTCTTCCTCAGGTTCTTCTTCTACTTCTTCAACCTCTGCAGGGGCCTCTGACGCAGGTGCTTCAACTTCACCTGTGCCACCACTTACTTTGTCAAGCCTAGCAACACATGCAGATACATCTATGCCGTCATCACTGCTTGTATCGCGGATTTTCTCCAAAAGTGCTTTCATTAAATCAATTGATTCTAAAATAACATCCATAATATCCGGAGTGATTGTAAGTTCACCGTGACGAGCTTTATTAAGGACATCTTCCATATGATGCGTCAAGTGTGTCAATGTATCAAAATTTAAAAATGATGAAGCCCCCTTTACGGTATGTGCAACACGAAATATTCCGTTTAGTAGTTCTAAATCATCCGGACGGGACTCTAGCTCGACTAAATCCTCATCTAATTTCTCAACAAGCTCAAACGATTCAACTAAAAAATCTTGTAGTATTTCTTGAAATTCATCCATATTTACACTCCCCTATTTCTTCATATGGTCACGTACAACACGTGACACTTCATCATAAAATGAACTAGCCTGAAACTTAACCAAATAAGCCTCTCCACCAGCTTCTTCCCCTCTTCCTTCACTAAAATGATCACTGATAGAAGAGTTAAACACAATAGGAATCTTCTTGAATCTCTCATCATTTTTAACACTTGATGCGAAATGGAACCCATCCATTTTCGGCATTTCTACATCTGAGATAATAATTTTTAATTTATTTGTCAATTCATCCCCATAGGTCTCATACAGATCATGCAACTTCTCAAGACCCTCTTCTCCGTCCATGGCTTCAACAACATGAAAGCCCATTTTCACAAGTGCGTCCTTGACAATTTTTCTTGCTGTAATACTGTCATCAAGCACCATTGCCAAACCTGAGAATTTTTCTATTTTCTCCGGTTCTGCATCTGTTTCTGGTTCATACAGACCCAACTCCTGTACAACACCTTCTAGATCCAATATCAAAAGCACATTATCATCTTCTATTTTAGTCACACCTGTAATTTTGTTGCTTTCAAGTCCCGAAGAGCTGCTCATAAATGAGGCCGGTTCAATCTCACTCCAGCTTATTCTTCTTATACGTTTTGCATCATGAACGATAAACCCGATAAGAACATTGTTAAACTCCGTAATAATTACCCGTGCATTTTTTCGTGCTTCTTCAGGCTCAACAACGCCCATCCATTTTGCCAGATTTACAACAGGAATCACAACTTCTCTTAAATCAAATATACCTTCAATAAATTCCGGTGTACTTGGAAGTTCAGTCAATTTCGGTACACGTATGATCTCTCTGACCTTAGAGACATTTATACCGTAAATACCTTCATAAACCTTGTCTTTTTCCTGTTTATATATACGAAAGTCAACAAGTTCCATCTCATTGGAACCAACTTTTAGAGACTTGTCATCCATATTTATATCTCCCTAGAGTATTTTTTTTCTTCCAATAACTCTATATCTTGAACCGATTTTACTATAAAATATCTTTGATTGCAAGCAAAAGCGCCTAGGTTAATATAACGAAAATTTTCTATGTCAAAAGAGCTGTTTTGGTGAAAATGCCCTTCTATAAAGTAGTCACAATCATACTTTTTTTCTAAACGTTTTTTGACAAACTCTTGAAATCCTTCAAATCTATTGCAATCTTCTTTCTTGCCTAAATAATCATCTAAATTTCTTAAAATTCCATGTTTTGAAAATATATCTATATACTTTAAAACAAAGAGTATGAAAGGGTTTCTTATAAGTGATGTATACAGCCTGTAAAAAAAATCACCCGCAAAATCACCATGCGCCAGATATACTTTTTTGTTTTCATACACAGCGTCAACAGGCTGGTTTTGAATTGAAAAAACTTTTACCTGGGGAAAAATCTTTTGTAAATTAAAATCATGGTTGCCTTCAAGGTAGATTACATCTGTTTTTACTGCAAGTGAATTAATAAGTTCTATAACTTCACTGTTTTGTTTACATGTAAAGTCAATCGAGCCAAAAAGCGCATCAAAAATGTCACCCATCAGTATAAGTTGTACAGGTAAGTTTTGTTGAGCATAAAGATCTTGTAAAAAGTATAGAAGTTCAGAACGCAGATGTGAGTAGTGCGCATCAGATATGATGAGCGCACCTTCTTTTATTTGAATCGGATTATGGGACATAGGCTATATCTGGTATTGCCGTTGTTTCATCTATACCCATCATCAAGTTTGCATTGACAAGAGCCTGAGATGATGCACCACGCATAAGGTTGTCTATACTTGAAGATATAAAGAGCATATTGCCTTTTCGTTTTACATATATGTCACAAAAGTTTGTCCCTGCAACATTTTTCATATCAACCGGTACATCACTCACTCTTACATGTATATCATCTTTATAGTACTCTTTGAGTAATGCCTCCTCATCAAAATCACCCTTTACATGTAAATAGATAGAGCTGATCATACCACGCGTCACAGGTACGAGATGTGGCACGAAGTTTACCTCATCAAAAGGGACTCCCACTTTATTTGCAATTTCGGGAGCATGACGGTGCAGTAAAGGATTGTAAGCAAAAAGGTTGTCATTGACATTCACAAAATGTGTCACTTCACTGAGTTTTTTTCCCGCTCCGCTTACACCTGTTTTGGCATCTATGACTATAGGTGAGTTTGGCACACGTTTATCTATAAACGGCAGCAGTCCTAAGATCGCGGAAGTCGGAAAACATCCCGGATTTGCTATGAGTTTTGCACTTTTTATAGCTTCTCGGTTAAGTTCAGGTAATCCGTAAACCACATGTTTGAGATTTTCGCTGTCGGTATGTGGACAGTAAAACTCTTCATAAATATCCTGCGGTAGTCTGTAATCAGCCGAAAGGTCAACAACCTTTACCCCTTTTTCTATAAGCGGCTTGACGTATGCCATTGCAGTCTTATGCGGCAATGCCAAAAAGACAAGCTTACATGTAACGGCCATTTCATCAATATCTGCTTTTTTCACTTCATCTTCGCACACACCATTTAATGAAGGATGCAGTTTGTTTATAGTCGTGCCGCCTTCAGAATTTGCTATGTAGGCCAAATGAAAGTAAGGATGTTTTACAAGCATTTTAACAAGTTCAAGCCCTGTATAACCCGTTGCACCGACTACACCTACATTTATTTTCTCATTCATATTATTTACACTCAAAGACGATTTCTTGGTATTTCACTTCATCTATCTCAAACTCTTTTTCTCCGCCTGGTAAGCGAACCTTTACCTCATCGCCCTCTTCTTTTCCCAAAAGCTGTTTTGCCAAAGGAGAGTTAAACGAAATAAGTCCGATGTCAGGGTTGCTTTCACATCCGCCCACTATGGTATATGTAACTTCTTCATCCGTATTGACATCAGTCATAACAACGGTCGAGCCAAAACTAACCTTTGCATGTGCCAAATCTTCAGGATTTACGATTTGTGCATTTCCTAAAATCTCCTGCAGTTCCCCAAGACGGTTGTCTATGTTTTTTTGCTGCTCTTTTGCCGCATGGTACTCTGCATTTTCTTTTAAATCACCATGTTCGAGTGCTTCTTCGATCGCTTTTACGACACCCGGGCGTTTTACCTCTTTTAAGTCTTTTACTTCAGCCTGTAATTTCTCATAGCCAAAGAGTGTCATCGGTTCAATTTTTTGCATAGTGTAATCTCTGTATTAAATTTTTTAATTGTATGATTATATCAAAACTTCTGCAACTAAAGAGAAAAAATATTTTTACACTTTCTTTTCATTCTTTCTTTACACTACCAAAATCTTTCATAGGAGGAAGTTATATGAAAACAATTTTAAAAGCAAAATTAGCAAGTTTGGCAGTACTCGCACTGGCAACACAGGTGGATGCAGCTGACTGGCTAATGCTACAGGGATCACAGCCGGAGTTCGTTGCGCCAAAAGGGGTAAAAGTACCATATCGCAGTCACAAGCCAAAAGTATGGGGATTTATACAGGCCAACTACAGACAAGATTATGGAACAGTGGATACATCTAGTGGAAAGAACAAAACACCTTTTTCATTATTAAACCCAGATCTAGAGGACCAATCCGGGTTCAATGTATTTAGAGCACGTTTAGCACTTCGCGGTATGGCGGACAATGAAAACAAAGTGAACTACTTTTTTATGACAGAGTTTGGAAATAACGGTATAAACAACCCTGTAGGACACAGAAATGCTGCAACTTACTTTAGTGATGCATCTGTGACACTCAAATACATTCCGTATGCAAAAGTTCGTGTAGGTAAGTTTAAATACCCGGGAAGTGAAGAAGGTCTTCAGGCTGTTTTCGTATCACCTTATGTATCATTTACTACCATGTCTAACCAACAGTTACTTGAGCGTAAAGTGAAGAAAGTTGGTGCTGTACAAACTGGTGGAGCAGCCGGTGGAGCATCTACTGTACATTACACAAGTGAAGAGGTTGACCAGCCTGTTGGTGCATACAGAGATACAGGTATTCAAATTTTTGATACGGTAAAGATCAAAGACGATTGGGCTGTTACCTATGCATACATGTACGGAAACGGTACAGGAATTTCAAATGACAATTCAAACGAAAACAGAACACACTACGGATACCTTGCCCTTGAGAAGACATATGGCGGAAAAGGTTACTTTACTCGTTGTATGAAATTCTATGTTTGGGGACAAAACGGGAAACGCGTACTTTTATCAAACAATGGAACATCATATGATAGAGTAGAAGCAAATCGTAAACGTTACGGTGCAGGTATGACTTACTACAACCATGGTATCCGTTTTGAAGCGGAATATGTCAAAGCGAAAGGTATGATATTTGTAGGTGCTAAAGACCAGGATGCTGACCCATTGATCAATGATTGGCAGTTTCAATTTGCAGTTGGTGAAGAAAATGAAGCAGACGGTGGATATGTAAACCTTCAGTATGAAATCGTTCCGAAAAAATTTGAAGTGTTTGGAAGATATGACTACTCGAACCGTTTAACGAATGACGTAAAAGGTGAGCGTGATTTCAAAACAACTACAATTGGTGCTTCATACAGATTTAGAGGTCCGACTCGTCTTGATGTGAACTACGCATTCAGAGATGCAAAAGCTCCTGGTAATGCAAATGCTCAAAAAGTATTAGACAACTTTGGAAACCGTTTAGAGATCCAAGTAACAGCAGCATTTTAACAGCTGCTGTATAACCTAAAGGGATAAATAATGAAAAAGATGCATGCACTATTGGCACTTATGACGACAGGAGCACTGCTCGTATCGAATGCTTTTGCAAAAGATGAAGCCGGACAAAGTCATGACTACAGAACTTTTAAAACAGGCGGCACGGTTGAGTATGGAAACATTCATGACTCTTATACTGCAGATTTGACTATTTATGCTGCGGGTAACCAGTTTATGGCGATGCAAGAACTTATACAGGATTTTCAAAGCAAAAATCCTGATATAAAATCGATCTATTTAGAAACAATCCCACCGGGACAGATTCTTAAAAATCAAATACTTAAACAAGGTAAAATAAACGGTCAAAAAACCGCGCAAAACCCGGATTTGTACGCAAGTGTAAATCTTGGACACCTTAAAAAGTTAAAAGCCAAAGGCATTATGAACGATTATATGATCTATACACATAATCAGCTGGAACTAATGGTAGTAAAGGGTAACCCTAAAAATGTTAAAGGTCCAAAAGATTTGGCAAGAAAAGATTTGGTAAAATCTCTTCCAAATCCTTTAACAGAGGGAATATTTAAGTTTTATGGTTCACAGATGCTCAAAGATCTCGGTATTTATGAAGCTGTAACACATAACAAAAAGTGTAAAGGTTGTTGGGCCATAGAGGGTGAGACATACTTTACAAAAAGACACCACAGAGAAACGCCATACCTTATAGAACACGGAAAGGCGGATGTCGGTATAGTTTGGGCAACAGAAGTACAACATGCCATAAATGAAGGCCGTAAACTCGAAGGTGTTAAAATTCCGGCTCCTTACAACATGGGCGACAAAGTAGGCTATGCCATTGGCATCTTAAAAACAGGTCGCAATATATATAATGCAAGTCGTTACCTGAGTTACTTAGGAACGCAAAAAGCACAAGATATTTATGCAAAATACGGTTTTGTCAAGGCTACAGACTCAGACTTGAAACTAAAACCGATTCCAGAAAAATAAAGGATAAAATATGAAATTTATGAAACTAATCTCTACAGTCGCACTTCTTGCTTTGATGGTTACACCGTCATTTGCAGGGGACAACGACAATGAAGACAGCACTGTAAAAGTCGTTTACCAATGTGACTTTGCAGATCCAAAACGTGTACATTTAATGCTAAACACACTAAACAATGCGGTAAAGTATTACCAAAAACATATGATTGATTTTGAGATCGACATCGTTGCACTCGGGCCATGCCTTCAGTACATGATGAAAGACTTCAAAGGTACGGGTTTTGTAGCAAAACCTTACTTATACCATGGTGGACC
This sequence comes from Sulfurimonas sp., assembly GCA_024762705.1. Next base: position 2,268 of record JANTGW010000007.1, on the reverse strand, counting down.
GACTGGTGACGGAATCATCTCTAGGTTGAAAGGCTTACAGTTAGCTGGTGGAGACAGCATCATTATGTATGCATGTAACAATACAATGACAAAGAAAAATGTAAAACCGGAACAACTTGAAGATTATGCAAATGTTACACCTGCAGGTGTCATAAAAGCAATCGACTTACAAAGAGAAGGTTATGCATATATCAAAATAAAATGATAAAATGTCATAACTAATCTCTAAGGAGGAGTATGAAGCTCTATCAGAAGTATCTTACTGTCTTATTGTTGCTACTAGTAGGTTTTATAACCTACTTCTATGCACAAAATAAACAGGAATTTACCAATAGGGTCCATACTGTCCTGCTTAATATACTTAACAAGCAAATAGAAAATGAAAAAGCCCGGGCATTTAATTTTGCCTTTGCACTCTCTCAAAATGACACACTGCAAAAAGCGCTCAAAAACAACGACGCAAAAAAAGCCTACGAAATTCTACAGACACACATGAATACACTGGAGACTTTCAGCGGTTCGAGAATTCAAATTCAGATTCTCACAAAAGATTTGACAATATTTGCCCGTAGTTGGGACAACAGCGATGCCGGAGTCAATGTAGCACCCTACAGGCCAGACTTAATAGAGATGAAAAAGACACTTAAACCACACCTTGCCTATGAAGCAGCCAGACGTTTGGTGCTCATAGCATCCATACCCATCATAGATGACAACCAGCTTATCGGTTTTGTAGAGGTCATTCATCGTTTTAACTCACTTGAGGACTACTTTGCACAGTATGACATTGAGTTTATAGCGCTACTTGATGACAAGTACAAAAACCAGTCTGTACTTTTAAAAGACAGTCCCCGTATTCACAATATGATAGTTGCAAACAAAGGTGCGAATATCAATCATATTCAAAACTTACGTGCACTTAATTTAAATACACTCGAAAACCTCGGTTCGCAGCAGACAGAAGATTACTTATACATCTCAAAAGTGATTTTAAATTCAAAAGCTGAACGTATAGGGTACTTCATACTCATACTTTCAAAAGAAAAACTTAAACTTTTCAACAGTTTTGAAAATGAACTCGAAACTTTTTTTACCTATTCGAGAAAAGATTTATATTCTACCATCATCAACAAAGATGCATCGATGAACCCATATGGTGACTTAACAGCAAAAGAGCTGTTTTCTTTGAAAAAATGTGCAACAAAAAAAAGACAAGGCCTGTATGGAAAAAAAGATACGGGAAAAACTTCGTAATTACACAAAAGAAGAATTGATATCACTGTTTTTAGATGCCAATTCTCAAAAAGTTTCAAGAGGACAAATAAAATGAAAATACTACTACTCGAAGATGAGACAATTTTAAAAGAGAGTATTGAAGAGTTTTTACGCTCAAAAAATTATAAAGTGGATAGTTTTGAAAACAGCAGTGACGCTTTTGATGCCATTTTCTCAAAAGACTATGATTTACTTCTGCTGGATGTCAATGTTCCCGGAGAATATGACGGCTTTTCTTTAAGAAAAGAGCTTGCAGATGAGGGCAAGAACATTCCTACGATTTTTGTCACTTCTATGTCAAGCGCCGACGCAATGCTCCAAGGCTATGCAAACGGCTGCTGTGACTACATCAAAAAACCTTTTGACCTGGTAGAACTGCAATTAAGAGTACAGCATGCTCTCAAGTCAAACTGCTTTAAAACGGACAATGACTTACTTCAGCTGCCTTGTAACTACCAATATGATGTCATTAACCGTAAACTCATAAACGAATCCGAACAGATACAGCTGAGTAAGACCGAGAATGATATTCTGACCCTGTTTATTAAACACCGCAACCAAATTGTCAGCTTTGAAATGCTGTATGAGCAGATTTGGAACAATGATGTCGAAGCAACAAATGCCAGAGTCCAAATAAACAATCTCAGAAGAAAGCTGCCTAAAGATGTCATTGAAAACATTTACGGTATAGGATACAGACTTGATTGTCAATGAAGATCAATTTGTAAAAAAATACAGTCTTATTTATACACTGATTGTCTCATTTATCCTTTTAGCACCTCTATCATTTTACATTAGCCATAAAATCAACCTTCAAGAGATTCAAACAGAAGTTGAACTCAAGTCAATCCAGTCGCACATTATCAATGCAATGGACAATTTTGGCAATCATCCTGGCGAAATTTTTGAATTTCCAAAATTTGCCTCCTTTGCTTCAGGTTTGTATAAAAAGGACTTTGCACCTGTATATACACAGATAAAAGAGCCTCTTCC
>JANTGW010000006.1 GCA_024762705.1 Sulfurimonas sp. | reverse complement strand
GTAGAACATGTAGAAGAGGTAATAGAAGAAGAAATCGAAGAGATTGAAGAAAAATTACATATAAAATAACTGTTTCTTAAATAATTTTCTCAAACATAGTTATGTTATAATCACATAATTATAAAACACACAAAAAGAGTTTCATGCAGTCATCAGATGTTAATAAAATTTTAAATAATAAAGACAAACTTTTAACACAGATATATTTTGATTTGCAACGATTTTTTGAAGAAAAGTATGGCAATGATACTGTGGTCTTTATGGAAATCGGCACTTTTTATGAAGTGTATGAAGTCAACAATGATGAAGAACAGATAGGCAAGGCAAAAGAGATAGCCGAGCTTTTAAATATACAGCTTACGAAAAAAAATAAAAAAATCATAGAAAACTCGGATAAAAATCCTCTGCTTGCAGGCGTTCCTGCCGTTTCGTTTGAACGCTATTTAAACCGTCTGATACAAGAACAAAAGTACACGGTTATCGTCGTTAAGCAAAAAGGCAATCCTCCTAAAATCAGCCGCTATATTTCACAAATCGTCTCACCCGGTACAAACTTTGAACATATAGTTGACAATGACGACAACTACATTGTTTCTATTTTAATTGACAAAATTCGTGATATTTATACAGTCGGCTACTCTGCCATAGATGTGACGACGGGCAAAACGTGGCTCTATGAAACACACGGCACGAGCGAAGACCCTGCTTATGCGCTTGATGAAGTTTTCAACCTCTTAAATGTTTACAGAACAAGCGAGATTGTTGTTACTTTTTTAGATGGCATTGATGATCAGCGTCATGTGATGCAGTATTTGGAAATTCCTGAACATTATCACTACTCAGTGAACAACAAAAGAGCCAAAATAGAGTTTCAAAACGAGCTTTTTAAAGAGGTGTATCAGATACAGTCACTGCTCTCACCTATAGAGCATTTGGACTTGGAACGCTCCCCTATGATCACTGAGGCTTTAGCAATTCTCATCAACTTTGTTATAGAACATGATTATCATATAGTCCAGAAAATGGCTATGCCACGCATCATAGACAATCGCCGTTTTATGTACCTTGGCAACAATGCGCTTGAACAGATGGGTATCATATCTAAAGACAGAAAAGAGTTCACGCTTTTAAAAATGATAGACAAAAGTGCAACAGCCATCGGGAAAAGACTTTTAAAAGAACGCCTGCTCAACCCGATAATGGAAGTGAATGAGCTTGAACGCCGTTACAACTTAATAGAGAGGGTCTCTTCACATGTAAGATACCTTGATGAAATGATGCGTGGCGTGTATGACCTTGAGAGGCTTTCTCGCCGTTTGAGCCTTGGCAGACTGCATCCGTTTGAGATGAATCACATGTATGACTCAATGGTAAGTGTCAAAGAGTTAATGCTCTATGTAAAAAAACATAAAATACAAAAAACGCCTTTTCATGAGAGCGAAGTCGAAGAGTTTTTGCGTGACATTACCAAAAGTATAGACCTGGACATATCACGGCGTTTTACAAGCAACACTGTCGATGAAAACTTTTTGATGAGCGGAGTGGATGAGACCATAGACACTTTGGTCAAAGAAAACGCTGTTATGATGGTTGCTTTTGAAGACATAATGCATAAAATAGAACAACTGCTTGAAAATGCAAATGCAGGAAGTACAGCAAAGCTCGTAACTTTGGGACTTTTAGAAAAAGAAGGGTATTACATCTCTTTGAGCAAGAACAGGTTCTCACTCATTGAGAGTGAGTTTAAAAAGAGTGAAGAGTTTGCAGACTTCACAGTGAAAAAGCTGACAAACAATGTCAAAATCACTTCTGCATTTACGGACAAACTTTCTGATAACATTATGAAAAACCGACGTAAGATCGTTGTTTTGGTAAAAGAGCGCTATATACAACTCCAGGCACTGTTTGAGAGACGTTATGCCCTGCTTTTTGACAGAGTCATAAACTATGTGGCCGATTTGGATGTGGGAGTGAGCTCTTCTAAAGTGGCACAAGAGTACAAACACTCAAGGCCGATGATAGTCGAGACAAAAGAAGATGAGAATTTTATGCAGATCATGCAGCTTCGCCATCCTCTCATAGAAGTACAAGAACGGGGTGGACTCTATGTTCCAAACGATATAGTTATGGGAAATAGAGACTACATGGACCTACCGCATCCAAAAACGGTTATGCTTGATGTTCGAGTGCATGACGGACATGACATAAATGGAGTGCTTTTATACGGCATAAACTCAAGCGGAAAATCTTCTTTGATGAAAAGTATAGGTATAGCCGTTTTGATGGCGCAGTCGGGATTTTTCGTGAGTGCTTCTGTGATGAAATTCAGCATATATGATTCACTCTTTACCCGTATTGTCTCAAAAGATAATCTGGCAAAAGGACTCTCGACCTTTGCGGTAGAGATGCTGGAACTCAAAAATATATTTAACCGTTCAACGGTGAAGTCTCTTGTTTTGGGTGATGAGATAAGTCATGGAACTGAGACACTCTCAGGTGTGGCAATAGTTGCATCAGCTATACAAAAACTTGCCAAAACAAGGTGTCTGTTTTTGTTTGCGACACACCTGCATCAGCTCTCAACCATGGATGAGATCACTTCGCTTGACAATGTTGTCGATCTGCATTTGAGTGTGGAGTATGACGAAGAGAGTGACAAACTGATATTTAACCGTGTACTGCAAGCCGGAAGCGGCAGCAGCATCTACGGACTTGAATTTGCTAAGTCTCTACATATGGACAGTGAGTTCTTAGAGAATGCCAATGCCATCAGAAAACGTCTTGCCAATGATTATGATGAGCTTGAACTGCTTGTGAAGAAGAAAAAGTCCAAATACAACAAAGAGTTGTATGTAACAAAGTGTATTATCTGTGGTGCTGTAGCAGAAGATGTGCATCATATATCGCAAAAGTCACTGGCAGATGAAGCAGGATTCATAGGTCATTTTCATAAAGATAACAAACATAATCTCGTACCACTATGTAAAGAGCACCATCATCAAATACATGACGGTAAGTTACATGTAAATGGGTTTATCATGACAAGTAAAGGTTTGGAGTTGCAGTTTGAAGAGCAGATGAGTAAACCTGAAGTGAAAAAGGTCGTTGAACCTGAGATAAATGAAAATGTGGAAGTAGAAAAAGTAGATGAGGACGAGCCAAAAGGCTTCGTCTTGGATGATTGGTAGGAATTAAGCCAAAGCTTTTTTCACTGCTTCGCTTATACGCTTACCATCAGCTTTTCCGGCTAGCTCTTTGCTTGCAATTCCCATAACTTTACCCATGTCTTTCATGCTTGATGCACCTGATTTTTCTACAATGGCTTTTACTTCTGCTTGCAGTTCTTCATCAGTGAGTTGTTTTGGCAGATATGCTTCATAGTAGGCGATTTCATCAAGTTCTATCTGCATTAAGTCATCACGGCCGGCTTCTTTGTATTGACTTGCTGCATCATTTCTGCGTTTTACCTGTGTCTGGATTATCTTGATGATGTCTTCATCACCGAGCTCTTTTCTCTCATCGACTTCTATTTGTTTAAATGCGCTTGTAAGCAGACGAAGTGCATCTCTTTTTTTTGTATCTTTGGCTTTCATCGCCTCTTTGACATCTTGGTTGATCGTTTCTCTTAATGACATTTTTGTAATCCTTATATTATGGAACTGAAATTGCTGGTATTATAACAAAATAAACATGTGTTATGGGAAATCATTGATGAATAAAAACAAATTAACAACTTTTGTACTGCTTTTAGCTGTAGTTGTATTAAGTGGATGTACGGCAAACCTGACAGACCCTGAAATCAGCTTTGAACCACCGGTATATGTAGAACAGATGCCTGCACAGGAAAACCAGCAGGATTTTGCATCTACAGGCAGCATTTTTGGGCAAGGGGAAAATCCGCTTTTTTCTGACCATAAAGCGATGCATGTAAGTGACATTGTGACAGTAGTAATCTCTGAAACTGCAACAAGCTCAAACACAGGCACAAAACAGCTCACAGAAGCTGATACAAGTTCGCTTGGAGGAGGGGCTTTTTCTAGTACAGGTGCAAATGCAGGGGTAAATTCCAAAGTAGCCGATTTGAACGGATTTACGAACTTAGGTTTTAACAGTACTTCTAACAGCAGTTATAAAGGTGCGGGCAGTGCGACAAAAGATGCAAGTTTTACGACGACTATTTCTGCTCGAATCGTGAAAGTTTTGCAAAATGGAAACTATTATATTTCAGGAAAAAGAGAAATACTTATAGATGACCAAAAACAGATAGTACAGCTAAGCGGTGTTATTCGTCCGTATGATATAGACCAGAATAACAGAATAAACTCTACACAGATCAGCGATGCAAAAATATTGTATAAAACAGAGGGAGATATGGACCGTGCAACAAAACAAGGGTGGGGAACTAAGATTGTTCAATCAGTTTGGCCTTTTTAGTCTCCTAATAACACTTACATGTAACGCTCTTTATGCGCAAAGTTTTGCAGACTTTAAGCGTGTACAGTCAGAGTCTTTTAGTAAATTTAAAGATGAAAAAGACAGTGAGTTTAACAAATATCTGCAGTCGGAGTGGGAAGAGTACAATGCATACATTTCACCGCCTATGTATGAAAAACCAAAACCAAAAGTCATTCCCGCGCTCAGTCAAAAAAAACCTCAGGATGTAGGTCCAAGCCTGCATATTAGTATAAAACCGTCTGTTGTTAAAGATGTGGTTTTACCGGTAAAAACAGTAAAAGGATATGATGTGTCCTTTACATTTTATGGGACATCTTTAGGGTTTGATGTAGACAAAAAAATTAAAAATGCCAATTTTTACCCGAGAAATCAAAAAGGAATCGTGAATTTCTTCAGTGTAATGGCGGCAAGTGACTATGATGATATACTTCACAGCATTAAACTTACATGTAAGCAGATGAATCTTAATGACTGGGGTGCGTACATTTTGGTGGATAAGCTCTCGCGTACTCTTTTTACTTCGCCTGACAATGCAAAGCTGTTTGGCTGGTTTATGTTTAACAAGCTTGGTTACAGAGTAAAAGTGGCTTTAAGTGGGGACAGTCATGTTGTCTTACTGCATGAAATAAAGGGTAAAATGTACTCTACACCGAATTATACGCTTGATGGGAAAAAATTTTATGCTATAGCTGAGTATAACAAAGGTAGCGTAGGGAACATCTACACTTATAAACAAGACTACCCAGATGCTACAAAAGCTCTTGATTTTGAGTTGAAAAATCTTCCTTTCCTACAAAAGAATCTTCAAACAAAAAGTGTTTCATTTAAAGAGTATGGAAAATTGTACAGCGCTACTTACAGCTATAACAAGAATCTTATTGACTTTATGAACAGCTACCCACAAGTAGATTATGATGTGTTTTTTAATGCACCTATGGAGTATGAGACATATAAAGCTATTGCCGGTGATATAAAGAAATATACCGACAATAAAAAAGCAAGTGAAGCTTTGAATTTTGTACTGCATTTTGTGCAAAATGCCTTCAAATATGAGCGGGACAATGAACAGTTTGGCAGGGAAAAAGTAATGTTTGCTGAGGAGACACTTTATTATGACAAGTCGGACTGTGAAGACAGGGCAGTGCTCTATGCACGACTTGTAAAGGAGTTATTTGGCATAAGTGTGGTCGGTGTGAAGTACAAAGACCACATGAGTACGGCTTTACATGTACCAATACAGGGAGAGAGTATGAAAGTGTCAGGTCAGCGTTATGTTATAGCTGACCCGACCTATATAAATGCTTCTTTGGGGCAAGGCATACCGAAGTACAGATCGATCATTCCTGAGAGCTTTGTGCACGTGAAATAAGACTAGTAATTGTATGCCACTTTGTATGTCGGATCGTCTTCTGAGTAAACACAGTGTGGTCCGGCTTTTTTCATTATTTTTTTACAATCTTCACTAAGATGTCTTAGAAGAAGATTTTTTCCTGCTTTTTCATATTTTTTTACTAAAGAGTCTATAGCTTCAACACCTGAAAAGTCCAAGACTCTTGCATTTTTAAAGTCAATAACAACTTTTGGAGGATCATTTGGTATGTCAAAGTTGTCAGCAAAGGTTGTTGCACTTCCAAAAAAGAGAGGACCATCGAGCTCATAAACTTTTGTACCGTCCTCTTCCACATGAGTTTTTACCCAGATTCGTGCATGTTTCCATGCAAACACAAGTGCAGAGATAATAACACCGACAATGACCGCAACAGCCAAGTCCTCAACAACAGTAATAATGGTAACAACGACCATAACAAAGACATCAGCACGAGGCATGTGCTTGAGGTGTGAAAAGCTTGACCACTCAAATGTACCGATACTCACCATGAACATGATACCAACAAGCACGCCAACAGGAATGGCATTTAAAACATCCGTCAAGGAAATGACAAGGATCAAAAGACCGACTGCTGCGGTGAACGACGAGAGCCGTCCAAGCCCGCCCGATGTGTAGTTGATAATACTCTGTCCGATCATTGCACATCCGGCCATCCCACCAAAAAATCCGCAGGCGATATTTCCAGTTCCAAGTGCGATACACTCTTGATTTCCACTTCCTCTTGTCCCACTCATCTCATCTAAAACAGCAAGTGTCAAAAGAGACTCTATAAGTCCTACAAGAGCCATAATGACAGCATAAGGAAGTACCATTATGATAGCATCCAGGCTAAAAAGAGTATCGGGAATGATAAGGTGCGGTAATTGACCTTTGAACTCTGAAAGGTCTGCTAGTTGTCCTACTGTTAGCGTATTAACACTTGCAAAATAGACGATAAGTGTCAATACAACGATAGCTACAAGTCCTGATGGCACGGCTTTTGTATATTTAGGTAAAAAGTACATAATGAGCATTGTAACAGCTACGATGATATACATACTAAGACCTTGTCCATGAAAGAATTTGAACTGTGCCATGGCGATGACTATGGCCAAACCATTTACAAAACCATACAGAGCCGGCTGTGGTACAAGACGAATGAATTTACCGAACTTTAATACTCCTACAGCAATTTGAATAAGTCCTGCAATAATCGTTGCGAGTAATACATAATGAAGCATATGAATATAAAGCTCATCACCGCTATAGCCTTGAGCACTTAGTTTAAGATTAGCTTCTACAACCAGACCTATGATAACTACGGCGACACTTCCCGTCGCTCCTGATATCATTCCCGGTTTACCACCTATGAGTGATGTGATGAGTCCTAAAATAAAAGCAGTATAAAGCCCGACAATTGGACTTACACCTGCTATGAAACTAAAGGCAATAGCTTCAGGAACAAGTGCTACGGCAACGACAAGACCTGATAAAATGTCATTTTTTATATTTGGAGATGTGTATTTTCTAATGTCAAACAATTGTTTAGGCCTTTAGTGAGTTGAGTTGTTCTAGGACTTTTTTACGTTTGCTCTGTGCGTCCGCTAGCAGTGCTCTGTTTTTTTCTAAAACATCTTCGGGTGCATTGGCAACAAAACGTTCATTGCTTAGCATACCGTTAAGTTTACCTATCTCTTTTTGGAGTTTTTCATCCTGTTTTGTCAGTTTGTTGATGATAGGTGTCAGGTCAATCGAATCTGTAGGAATGAAAGTTTCACATTTGTCAGATATATCGCTTACCGCATTTTGAACTTTTTCTTCTGTGAAAAGTACTTCATCCACTTTTGCAAGTTTGGCAATGAAAGGCAGCATCATCTCTTTGTCTTTCTCACTTATGCCGTCAATTTTGACATAGGCTTTGGCGATTTTCTGGTTTGCCATATCGACAAGAACTTTCGCACGACGGATAGAGACGATGGCATCCATAATGATCTCGAATGTTTCTTCCTCTTTACGCTGTTTTGTCTTGTGCGGAAACTTTTTGACCATAATTGAATCAGAGTCTTCCAAAGAAGTTCCGCTGAGCTCATGGTATAGATGCTCTGTGATAAAAGGCATAAACGGATGTAAAAGTTTCATAGCCTCTTTGAAAATCGCACCGAGTTCTACGATGGAAGATTTGTCTGCTTTACTAAGTTCTATTCCCCAGTCACAGAATTCATTCCATAAAAAGCGATACATAGTAAGTGCTGCATCGTTGAATTTGTATTCATCCAAGTAAGCACGAACCTCTTTTGTCGCAAAGTTCAGGCGGCTTACCATGTAGCGGCCGAGGTCTGTTTCGACACAAAAACTGTCCATATCCGGGAAAGTCTCTACATTCATTTGTAAATACTTGCTCGCATTGTAAAGCTTGTTCGTAAAATTACGGTTTTGCTCGAGTTTGTCCTGACTCATTCTGATGTCACGTCCCTGCGCCGCAGAAATTGCAAGAGTAAAACGCAGAATGTCGGCAGAGTATTTGTTCACCATATCAAGAGGGTCTATAACATTTCCTCGTGATTTACTCATTTTGTTTCCATGTTCGTCACGGACAAGAGCATGCAGATAGATGTGGTTAAATGGCAATTCTCCTATGAAATGCTCACCCATCATCATCATTCTTGCAACCCAGAAAAAGAGGATGTCAAAACCGGTAATGAGCAGGCTGTTAGGATAAAAATCTTTCATATCTTCTGATTTGAAAAGTTTGTCCATTTCCGTGTCACCGTTCCCCCAGCCTAAAGTTGAAAAAGGCCACAATGCAGAAGAGAACCAAGTGTCAAGAACATCAGGGTCCTGGGAAATATGTTTTGAAGCACATTTTGGACATTCACTTGGATGATCATTCTCCGTTGCCCATTCATGGTCACAATCACCACAGTAAAATACAGGAATCTGATGTCCCCACCAAAGCTGACGTGAGATACACCAGTCACGCAGGTCTCCCATCCATGAGTTATAAGAGTTTATCCAGTGCGGAGGGAAGAATTTTGCTTCACCGGCATTTGTTTTTTCTATAGACTTGTCTGCTACTTCTTTACGCACAAACCATTGTTTTGAGATATACGGCTCAACAACATTCTTACAGCGGTAACAGTGACCGACCTGGTGTTTGTGGTCTTCTATCTTAACTATGAAACCTTCTTCTTGCAGTCTTTTTACGATTGGCTCTCTGGCTTCAAGACGCTCCATGCCCTTAAACTCTCCAGCATAGTCATTTAAGATTCCTTTTTCATCAAATACTGTAATGAATTCCAGATCATGACGTTTTCCAACCTCGTAGTCATTTTGGTCATGAGCAGGCGTTACTTTTACGACACCAGTTCCAAATTCCATATCAACATACGAATCAGCAATGATCTTTATTTTTCTATCAAGCAGTGGAAGTACGACTTCTTTTCCTATGATGTCTTTGTAGCGTTCATCATCAGGGTGTACCATTACGGCAGTATCTCCAAAATATGTTTCCGGTCTAGTTGTTGCTACTTCAACACTCCCGCTGCCATCCGCAAAGTGATAAAGCATATGGTAAAATTTACCGTCTTCTTCTTCGTGTTCTACTTCGATGTCTGAAAGCGCACCATCATGTGTACACCAGTTGACCATGTAATTCCCGCGGATGATAAGACCTTCATTGTAAAGATGAACAAAAGCCTCTTTGACTGACTTTTGCAGTCCTTCATCCATAGTGAAACGTTCTCTCTCCCATGCAGGAGATACGCCCATCTTACGAAGCTGTTCTGTCATGATTCCGGCAGACTCTTCTTTCCATGCCCAGACTTTTTCCAAAAATGCCTCGCGGCCTATCTCTTCTTTTGTGATGCCTTGCTCTAGCAGCTGCTTTTCTACAACATTTTGTGTCGCGATTCCAGCATGGTCGGTTCCGGGTTGCCAAAGTGTTTTATACCCATCCATACGTTTGTAACGGGTGATGATGTCTTGAAGTGTAAATGTAAGTGCATGCCCGATGTGCAGGCGCCCTGTGACATTTGGCGGCGGCATCATGATAGAGAAGTTCTTGCCTTCTTCTTGTATGGCTTGATTGCCGTCTATTTCGAAGTATTTTCTATCTTCCCAAATTTTATAATATTTGTTTTCTGTTTCTTGTGGATTGTATTTGTTGTCTGACATAAGTAGCGCCTTGAATTAACGAATTAAAATTTCGCGATTATATCTAATTAGACTTTAACAATAACTAAGTATAATCACACTCTTAAAAATTTGTGTAAGGAGTTCGCTGATGCCTTTGTCCCGGTTAAATGAAGAACAATATGCAGCTGCGACATCTCCACACACAAAAAACCTCATAATTGCCTCTGCAGGAACCGGTAAAACATCCACCATCGTCGGAAGAATTGGACATCTTTTAAATAATGGTATCAAGCCGGAAGAGATCTTGCTTTTGACATTTACAAACAAGGCCGCAGCAGAGATGGTTGCCCGCGTCGGAGAATATTTTGGTGCGAATGTCGCCAAAAAGATAGACGCGGGAACCTTTCATTCGGTGAGTTACAGATGGCTGAAAAAAAGAGACAAAAGAGTAGTGCTTAAACAGCAGCGTGAACTCAAAACACTTTTTCGTTCTGTGTTTGAGAAGCGTTCATTTATGCAGATAGAAGCGGAAGTACAGCCTTATGGCGGGAACTATCTCTATGATCTGTATTCTTTTTACCAAAATACGGAATTGCAAAAGAACTTTGAAGAGTGGCTGATAGAAAACTACCCTGAACATGAACTCTTTGCGATGATCTATGCGGACATAGTTGATGAGTTTGAGGGCTTGAAAAAAGAATATGGCTTTTTAAATTTCAATGATCTGCTGCTGCATTTTAGAGAGATGTGCAAAAATGATGAGTTGGGTTACAAAGAAGTGCTTGTTGATGAGTATCAAGATACCAATGCGCTTCAGGGAACGCTCATAGATGCAATGAATCCACCTTCACTTTTTTGTGTGGGAGATTATGATCAGAGTATATATGCTTTTAACGGGGCAGATATCGGCATAATAGGTTCTTTTACAAAAAAATACCCTGATGCGGTCGTGCATACTTTAACAAAAAATTACCGTTCTTCTGTGCCTATTCTTTCATTAGCTAACAAGGTCATTGAACATAATGAGAGAATTTACCCTAAAAAACTTGAAGTAACGCGTGTGTATGATGCACAGCCCCCAAAACTTTTGGCCTTTGATGAACTGTTTGACCAGTACCATGCCATAGCAGCTATGATTCGCGATACTTCAACCCCACGTGAAGAGATAGCGGTCATTTTTCGTAACAACTCTTCTGCAGACGGCATAGAAGTGGGACTGCGTGAACTTGACATTCCATGTAAACGAAAAGGCGGTACAAGTTTCTTTGATTCGCGTGAGGTCAAAGCCATTTTGGACCTTTATACACTGCTTGTGAATGAGTCGGACATGATGGCGTTTATTCATCTGTTTGAATTTGCCCGCGGTATCGGTTCTGCTATGGCAAAAGAGCTTTACACCGCATTGAAGTTTTTGGGGCAGGGAAGTATGTTTTACGGACTGTATGCGCCGGATGAAAGTATGAAAAACCCTTTTGAAAAACGAAAACTCAACCATCAGTTAGGGCTTTTCGATGATTTTATAGAGCTTGGTGCGGTCGGCAAGTATGCAAAACTGGATTTTGAAGCAAAGTTCATGAAAAATCCGGTGTTGAAACATCCGAAACTCACAAAAGAGAGTGCGACTTTTTTACATAACTTTTATCTGTTGTTTCGTGATCTAAAAGGGGTAAAACAACCCAAAACCATTGTCAAAAAAATTGCAAACTCTGCGCTTTACATGTATATAGCAGATGTGCTCGCAACAAAAAGAGCAACACTTAAAGACGGCTCGGTCGATGAACAGCAAAAAAGTGAATCACTCAGCAGAATCCAGAGAAAAGTTTTGCTGCTAGAAGAACTTGCAAAACCATACAGCGAACATGAGCGTTTTTTAAATGCTATGATCTTGGGTTCTTCTGACTTGACACAGGGTGAGGGCGTAAACTTGTTAAGTGTACATGCGAGTAAAGGGCTTGAGTATAAAGAGGTCTATGTTGTAGACTTGATGGATGGACGCTTTCCAAACAGAAAATTGATGCAAAGGGGCGGATCGCTTGATGAAGAGCGACGACTTTTTTATGTGGCAGTTACCCGTGCAAAAGACATACTTTACTTAAGTTATGCGAAATATGACAAGATAAAAAAGCAAAACTTCATCGCTTCTCAATTCTTATATGAAGCCGGACTTGTGCCAAAAGATGAGGCATATAGAAAAATGGTTATGCAAGCAGAGGAAAAAGAGGAAGATTAACTCTCTTTTCTCAGTTTTCTAACTTCTATGAAGTAGCTGTGTCCAAGATATATTACATAAAATACCGAGGCGAAAAATATAACAAAAGGGATGAGTGAAAGCAGATAAAGCCCTAAAGTTTTGAGTCTGAGAGTATTTGCATGAAGGAATTTTATTTTCATAGCTTCTTCTTTTGTACAGATATTTGACGAAACGTCATAAATCATCATTTTGTGGAAAAAATAATACAAAGGGAAGTTGAAAGCTGCGATATTGATGACAGGTATGAAATATAGAGGTATAAATACAAAAAATAGGATAATCATAATAAACATCCACTTTATGGTTAAAAATATTCCTTCCAATGCATTGGAATAGCCTATCATCTCTACATCACGGTAATGCCTATGCTGGATTTCCTGTAAAATGGAATGTGTTAAAAAGCCAATGACGAGTAGTGCGACAAATATAGAAGCATAGAGCGTCATCAGTCCACCTATGGTATAAATCAGAAATGTTGCTATCCATGAGGTAAGGGCACTGCTCATTAAAAATTTAATTATAGCAGTATCCTGTAGAGTTGCTTGAAAACTTTCAGTATGGGGTATGCCATTTTCAACTGTGGTTTGTGTACTTTGTACTTCCATTGTTGTGAGTTGGTCAACACCCAATCCGGCAACGATAAAAAAGAAAATATAAAGAATGAGCATACTGATTATAAAAGGCATGAGAGAATACATCAGCATCTTTTTGGTGAAAAGGTCTTTAAAACTTCGTGAGAGTATGTTTTTTTCGTTTTGCATTTATATATTTGCCTCAATTAATGTAAAAGCTTTTTTCATATCTTCATCATCCATCTTTCCGGACTTGTAAAAAAGTACTGTTCCGTTTTTAGAAAAAATAACGATATTTGAAGCATCATCGCCGAGTTCCCATTCTTTGACCAATATCTTGTCTTTGTCTTTGACATAAATTGTTTTTGGAAACTCTTTTTGTTTGCCTTTTAAGATGGCTTCTATCGCAAAATTTGGTTTCCAAGTTGCGGCCATATTGATGATGGCAATACTTCCAAAGTCACCTTTTTCTCTGTATTTCTTTGCTTTGAGTGCTTGTGAAAAATCTTCATTGACATCTTTTTCATCAGGGTCTACATAGAACATAACATATACTTTGTCTTTAAGCATACTAGAATCCCAGGCACCGCCTTTTACCAGACCACCGTTGTCGTTGTCTATAACTATATTTTTAGGAACTTCACCGATTGTGACGGCATAGAGGTTGAGTGTGGCTAAAAGAGCCGCCAGTGTTAGTTTTATTTTCATCGTTTACTCCATAGTTTTTGATTGAGCTGCAGCTCTTGGACAATACCCAGGGCCAAATGCAGGGTTTGGATATATTCCATTGCTATTTTATACTTTAATAGTGAATGAAAGACAGATGGTTCAAAAAGGTCTTTGTTGTATTCTATGGCCATGTAGATTTTTCCACCAAGAAATGAGACATAGAGAGGATGCTGCGACTTTTTTTTGAAATGCAGCAGTTTGTTCATAAGTGTATGTGTCAAAATATATCGTGCTTCTATCTGGTCATCCGAATAGACAACAAACTCTTTTTCAAACTCAGGATTGTCCATCTTTACTAGTTCACTTCGGCTTATATTGTTTGACTGCAGCCAGTTGCCTATAAAGGAGCCGAAAGTATTTTGGGCACTGTCTGGCAGAATAACGGTGTTTGATTTAAAATGCTTGTTAAATTCGCAGACTATGAAAAGCCCTTGAAATATGGTGCTCCAAGTTGTCCTTCCTTTTGAGTCTTTGTGTTTTTTTTCGGCATGCAGATCTGAGAGTTCTAGTGTTATTCCGTCGATCTTACCTCGGATATAATCATTTCCATTGAATCTGTCAGGTTTGGTTGTAAACATTCTCGAACGGGTGAAATTTTCTTGTGCAACATGTGCATTTGGCATATAGCTGAGGTTTTTGTCAATTTCTTGGATAAGAGGCTCAATGATGGCATTTTTAAATTGAAATGTGTAGTCTTTTATCATGTATTTATATATACCTCCACCTATGGCAATATACGCAACTGCTGTAAATATATAAAAATCCAGAGGCATATCTCTAAAAAAAATAAAAGTAAGCAGCGCAATTACAATAGTATAGACAAGGGCTATTTTTATAATTTTGCTCTTTAGCTTTGCTCTTTCTTCTTCAAGCGTTTGTAGTACCGGATAAAGCGTTTTATAGTAAAAGTCTGTTAACTCGCTGATACTTTTCATCTACTGATTAAACAACTCTTTTACATTGACATTCTTTCGTTCATCTTCACTGATCTCAAACACATCTTTTCTGGTATATCCCATCATATTTGCCATGAAATTTGTAGGAATCTGCTCAATAGCATTGTTGTAATCTGTCACTGCCTGATTGTAAGCACGGCGTGCTGCAGATATCTGCGCTTCTACCTCATTGAGAGAGTGTTGCAGATGTAAAACATTTTCATTCGCTTTGAGTTCAGGGTAGTTCTCAACCGCGATCATAATAGAGCCAAGTGCAGCACTCATCTTTTTATCTAAATCTATTTTCTCTTTGTCGCTTAAATTCGATTTATTCGCTTCTGAGCGCAGTTTTGTTATATCTTCGAGTATAGATTTTTCGTGTTGCATGTATTTGCTGACAGAAGCTACAAGGTTTGGTACTAAATCATAACGTTTTTTCAGAAGTGTATCTACAGAGGCGAAAATATTTTCGACTTGGTTTTTCTTGGCTATGAGTGAGTTGTACATAAGTACTAAAACTATAGCAAGAACTATAAGAATTATGACGGGTGTTGACATGCAGGTATCCTTTTTGTAAGAAGTTTATTATTAAGGATAGTTTATCTGTTTGTATTTTAACCTCTGCTTATAGCTGATGCTGCAGCATGTGCGCTTGCCCAGGCAAAAGCAAAGTTATAGCCGCCGCGTCTGCCGACAACATCCAAACACTCTCCGATAAAGTAAAGATTTTTTTGCTTTTTCGATTCAAATGTTTTTGGGTCTATTTCATCTGTATTTATTCCGCCACCACTTACTTCGGCATGTCTGAACCCGTGTGTATCTTCAACTTCAAAGCGCCAATTGAGTATAAGGTTGGCGATTTTTTTGGCAAGTTTTGTGTCTATATCTTTTGTTGCGGGATTTACATGTAAGTCTGTCAAAAGTCCATTTACGATTTTGAGAGGCAGCAGGCCGACGAGTATGTCTAAAATAGTAAATTCAGGCATGTTCTTTGTTACATGTAAGATATGTGCAGAGAGTTTTTGGGCATTGAATTGAGGCAGAAGGTTGATCGAAATTGCAACAGCATTGTAATGTAAAAGTGCCTCACTTGCTTGTTGGGAAATATCTAAAATGGCAAAACCTGAAACGCCGTAATTTGTAAAGAGCACATCACCACTGATGCTCGTCTCTTTTTTATGGTTTATCAGTAGAGTGACTTCAGCGCTGAGTTTTGCACCGCTCATTTTATGGGCTGTCTTTGAAGCTAAATGCAGCTGGACAAGGGAAGGGTAGGCATCGATGACAGTGTGTCCAAAAGTTTTGGAAAACTCCTCGGCATCGGCATTGCCGCCAAGATGTGAAGCCGCCCGTGAACCGGTTGCAACGACAACGCTGTCATATTTGTTTGTAAATTTTTTTATATCTGTTACTTTTTGGGCAGTATGAAAAACAACACCCAGGCTTTGCGCAACCTCTTCAAAAAGTTTGGCAACGCTTTTCGCTTCATTACTTAAGGGGTAGGCTCTGCCGTCCTCTATTACATGT
>JANTGW010000005.1 GCA_024762705.1 Sulfurimonas sp. | reverse complement strand
GAGAACTTGGAATATCTTAACGCATATATTTTGAGAAATAGGAAAAAGGAGCCGCTTTCAAAGAAAAAAAGAGATGCTGAAGGTCTGGCTCTATATGGTAATAAGCTTTTGATCTCATTTGAGAGAAAACAAAGAGTCAATGTTTATGAAAAAGACGGCATTAAAGTCAAAAAAATAAAGCTTCATCCGGATTTGGAAGCACAAGATAACTATGTGAGTAAAAACAAAGGTCTTGAAGCTGTGACATTTAGTAAAAAGTATGGGGTTGTCACTGCACCGGAATTAGCGCTTAAAAACACAAATGGCAAGTATTACACGCTTTACACCAAAAGTAATAGATACAAATTTGAGGCGGATGGAAGTATTGTGAGTTTGGAATTTTTCAATGAAGATACAATGCTTGTACTGCTTCGCAAATATAACCGCGTTACATGTAAAGGGATGACAGCTTTAGTGAAGGTATATTTGAACGAATGTGATAAAGAGGAAGTCTGTAAAAGTGAAGTCCTGGCAAAGCTTGATACGTCTTTGGGATGGAAGATAGATAATTTTGAAGGTTTAACCCATGTTGGAGGAAATAAATACTTGATGGTGAGTGATGACAATGAAAATAGTTGTCAAAAAACACTGTTAGTGCTTTTTGAAATTAAAGATTGATCTCGTTTTTTATTACTTTTGCAAGTTCACTGCATTGTGCGATTTTTTGGCTGTAGTTTAAGTCTTCTTTTAAAAGTATGTTGACAAACGCACTTCCTACAATTACTCCATCAGCCCCCTTTACCTTTTCTTTTGCTGTTTTTTCATTTACGCCAAATCCTACATATACAGGTGTTTGTGTATACTTTTTAATAGAGCTTAAAAAAGGCTGTAGATCTTCTGCTGTTCCTGAACCGGTAATACCCGTATATGCAACCATATAGATAAATTTTTGGGCTTCGCTTACTACAGTTTGAATTCTGCTCTCGCTGTCTGTAGGTGCAACAAAAGAGATGTTTGCCACATCATTACATGTAAAGAGCTCTTTGTATGCCAATGCTTCTTCGTGAGGTACATCGGGAATTATAAGTCCATTGACTCCGAGCTCTTTTGCCAAAGGTATGAGACGTTCCATGTTTTGCTGATAAAAACTGTTGAAGTAGCCCATCCATAAGGTGTCTACTTTGGGAGCAACCTCTTTTGAGATTTCTAGTAAGTCTTTAAACTTAAAACCAAGTTCAAGGGATTTATGGTTCGCCTTTTCTATGAGTGGTCCGTCTGCCACCGGATCTGAAAAGGGAACACCAAGCTCCAATGTATCTACTCCGCTTTGTGCAAGAGATAATGCCAAGTCAGTTGTAAAAGATTTTTCCGGGTATCCGGATGTGATATATGCTACTAAGTTTTTCAAAGTTATTTTTCCAAGTCAGGGATTTTCAATAAGGAGTATTTTATTTTGCTTAATTCATTGTCTTGTCTTAAATCATCTTGCCAAGTTGCAAACATATCGCTGATATTTAACAACCAATTTGTTGTTTCTTCACTAATTGGTGGTTTTTTTTGACGTAACGTTTCAAGTTCATCTTCAACAAAGGCAGCAAGTTTATTCATAGGAATGATTTTAAGGTAACCGCTTGCTGATTTTATATTATGAAATACACGAAAAAGTTCATTCACACTTCTTTCGTACATGTTGGGTTTTGAGAGGTCAATAATCATAACTTCCATGCTGTCAACCATCATAGAATAGTGATCTAGAAACTCATCGACAATTTCAAAATCAAAGTTTTCATCCAAATCACTTCTTACACCCATAAAATAATTCTCCTAAATTGTTCAGATTATAGCAATTTTTGGTTAAAATACATCTATATAACATAATAAAGAGTTTTAAAATGAGTAAAAAATTAACGATATCGGCTATAAAAAAGAGTAAAGGCGTAAAGCCTTTGGTTATGATTACTGCCTATGATGCACTTTTTGCCAGACTATTGGAAGAAAGTGCAGACATGATTCTCGTAGGTGACAGTTTAAATATGAGCTTTGCCGGCCGCAGTGATACCATAAGTGCTACTTTAGAGCAGATGATTTATCATACAAATGCTGTTTGCATGGGCGCAAAAAACAGTTTTGTCGTTTGTGATATGCCTTTTGGAACTTATATAAATAAAGAAAAAGCTCTTGAAAATGCAATCAGAGTTTTTCAAAATACACCTGCAGACTGTGTAAAAATAGAAGGCGGTGCAGAGAAAGCGGAAGTCATTAAGCATTTAACAGATAACGGCATTGCAGTATGTGGGCATATAGGGTTGTTACCTCAGTCTGTGCGTAGTGAAGGCGGTTATAAAGTTAAAGGCAAGACAGAAGATGAGCGTATTCAGCTTCTTAAAGATGCCAAAGCAGTTGAAGAAGCAGGTGCGTTTTGTATGGTCATTGAGGGAACAAAGGCAGATGTTGCCAAAGAAGTTGCCCAGAGTGTAAGTATACCGGTTATCGGCATAGGAGCAGGTTCCGATGTTGATGGACAGGTTTTGGTTTTTTCAGATATGCTTGGGTTGTTTGAAGAATTTACCCCTAAATTTGTCAAAAAATACCTTGATGGTGCTACTTTGGTGAAAAATGCGCTTATAGAGTATGCCAAAGAAGTTGTGTCACGTGAATTTCCAAAAGAGGAACATACATATTGATGGAAAGAGTTGTAGATATTGAAACTTTTTCTCTCGAAGAAGAGAGTAATGAAGTTAGATTACGTCCGGATGCATGGAGCGAATATATCGGACAGGAACAGATCAAAAAAAATCTTTCAGTTTTTATAGAAGCTTCCAAAAAACGGGAAGAAGCACTTGATCATGTTCTTTTTTACGGACCTCCGGGACTTGGAAAAACGACACTGGCACTCATCATAGCCAATGAAATGAATGCCAACATCAAAGTAACAGCAGCACCTATGATAGAAAAAAGCGGTGATCTGGCCGCGATACTCACTAATCTCGAAGAGGGTGACATTCTTTTTATAGATGAAATACACAGGCTCTCTCCTGCGGTGGAAGAGATTTTGTACTCTTCTATGGAAGATTACAGGATTGACATCATTATAGGAAGCGGTCCTGCTGCACAAACAGTTAAAATTGATTTACCTCGTTTTACACTTATAGGTGCAACAACAAGAGCAGGAATGCTTTCAAATCCACTTCGTGACAGGTTTGGAATGAGTTTTAGGATGAACTTTTATTCGCATGAGGAACTTGCAAAAATCATAGTGCAGGCTGCAAATAAACTCGAGAGAGAAATAATTCATGAAGCAGCACTTGAAATAGCCAAGCGAAGTCGAGGAACACCCCGTATAGCTTTACGCCTCTTGCGTCGTGTGAGAGATTTTGCTGAGGTTGCAGATGAGGAGAGTATTAATCATCAAAGAACGCAATATGCACTTGATGAGTTGGGTATCAACTCGCATGGGTTTGATGAAATGGATTTACGTTTATTGAATCTTTTAGCCAGTTCAAAAGGTCGTGCTATGGGATTAAGTACGATAGCAGCAGCTCTTAGTGAAGATGAAGGCACGGTGGAAGATGTACTTGAACCTTATCTGATTGCAAACGGATATTTGGAGAGGACAGCAAAAGGTAGGCGCGCCACACGCGCTACCTATGATGTTTTGAATATGAACTGCGTAAATGAAGACGGGACACTTTTTTAAATGAAATCACAATATTTAATAGCTATTTTGTTCGCCACATCCTTATACTGGATGTATCTGTTGTATCAGCCATTTTTGATGGTTATGACTATTGCTGCATTGTTGGCTATTTCAACTGCAGATATATACAATTATTTTGTTCGGCTTTTTTCATCTCGTCTGCTTGGGGCGTTTGCATCGAGCTTACTTCTTGCTATGCTTTTCTTCGCACCTTTAGGCTATTTTTTGGCAACACTTACGTTGAGGTTGAACCAACTTGAGCCTGACAGTTTGGTAAGTGTAGAAACTTATATTAACAATTTTATTGCGAATCCGCCTAAATTTTTGCTTTTTGTGAAACCTTATTTGGTTGATGCCTTAAAAGGTGTTGATATCAGTAGTCTAACGACTAATGCTTTACATGTAGCTGCAAAAGTGGGAACTTTTAGTGCAGGTTTTGTAAAGAATGCTTTTTTGGTTATTATATTTTACTTTTTTGCCTTGTTTAATGGGAATGTTATTGTTGAGTTTTTAAAGCGTGTAGTGCAGATGTCAGTTGAAGAAAGCACTTTGCTTGCGCGTGAACTTTCGGCAGTTATGAGTGTTGTTTTTTACTCTATCATTGCTACAGCGATGCTTGAGGGAGCTCTTTTTGGTATAGCAGTCTCTTTTATGGGTTACAATGGCTTGCTTTTTGGTATTATGTACGGATTTGCATCTTTACTTCCTGTTGTGGGTGGAATATTGATGTGGCTTCCGTTTATGATATATGAACTTTCAGTAGGACATACCAACAGTGCCATTTTTATAGCACTCTACTCAATCATTGTTATATCTGTCATAGCCGATACTTTTGTAAAGCCTTTGATAATTAAAGAGATAAACAGAAGATTGCTCAAAGAAAATGATGCTGTGTTAAACGAGTTGGTTATATTCTTTGCAATCATTGCAGGACTCGCTACTTTTGGATTTTGGGGAATGATATTAGGACCTGCCATAACAGCATTTTTTCTGACGATTTTAAAACTTTTTGAAGCAAGAACACAAGAGTGTGAAGAAAAAAACCGTTAATTTAATCGTAAATTTCCGGTTTGTCATTTTTCCATCGGCGATGCAGCCAAAACCAAAATTTCGGTTCTTTTTTAATTAGAGAGCTGAGCCAGTCTGCTTGCAGCTGCGTTGCTTTTTGAATGTCTTCTTTTTCGTTGTCTGTTTTTTCGATCTTTATTTCATTGTGTATGATTATAGTGTAATTTTCTTCATCATCAGTTCGAATATGAACGGGAACAATAGCAGCGTTGAATTTTCTCGCTAAATAAGCCGGTGTTGAAGTCATACGTAGTGGTTTTCCCATGAAATCCACCATGACACCTTCTCTTTCATTAATGTTTGTGTCAATGAGGATTCCACTTGCTTTGCCTTGTTTTATAAGACGAATAAGAGGTTTTACAACGTTGGTTTTTTCCAGATTTGTATTGCCAAACCGTGCTCTTGCATCAAGCAGCCATTTTTCATATATTCTATTTTTGAGTTTTTTATATACCGGTGCAATCAGCTCTACATGTAAAGCCAGTCCTGCAGCACCTAATTCCCATGCACAGTAATGTGGGGTTGCGTAGATTACAGCACGGCCTTCACTGTGAATTCTGTCAATTTCCTCTTTGTTTACGACTGTAATCCTTTTGCCAATCTCTTCTTTGCTTAAGTGACGCATTTCCATAAGATGCAAAAAATTGTAAAGCAGATTTTTGAAACTGTAGCGTGTTATTTTGTCTATCTCTTCTTCACTCATTGAATTGTCAAAAGCATAATTAAGATTCTGTTTGACAATACGACGGTATTTTTTTGATGATTTGTAACCTATGAAGGCTAAAAAGGTGAAAAATGCTTTGCGCACTGCATGTGGGAGCAGCATTAAAATATGTTCAATGATGAGTAATAGCTTATATCCCATTTTGCAGTAACTCCTTTGCTTTTTGTGTGATTTCCTGCGGTAAAATCTCTTTTATGGAAAAGTCATTTTTGTCAATTTTGTTGATGTTTACTTTCGAAGGTGACTTTATAGCAATGTTTTTTGGTGTTTCATAAATCATTCTGTTTGTTGTCGGTCCAAAAAGCGTGAGAGAGGGAATGTTTTGTGCCCATGCCAAATGTGTAGGACCGGTATCATTACCTATGAGAAGGTCCATGTTTGATACAAAAGAAACCAGCTCGTCTAATTGCAGTTTTGGTGCCAAAGTTGCGTACTCTGAGTGTGCGCATATCCATTCTGCCGCTTCTTTTTCAGCTTCATTTCCCCAGATGACATGGCATCGCTCTTCAAGCGCGTTACAGACGTTTACAACAGATTCTTTCGGATAGATTTTTGAAGGCCACGAAGCTCCTATGACAAAGGCTATATTTTTTCTCTCATCTTGCAGATCAAAGTTTTTTGTCGGAGTAAACACTGGTCGTTTGTTTAAAATCATCTCATCTGTTATCTCAAAATCTAGTGCATCGGCTATGACAAAACAGTTTCGTTTTATAACATTTTCTTCATAAGGGACAGCAGAAGTAGTTTTATAAAAAAGAGCGGCTAAGGATTCTCGCGTTGAATTTTTATCAAAGCCATGTGTATTTTTGCTGATGATTCTAGCAACGACAGCGGACTTGATAAGTCCCTGCATGTCTATGACAATGTCATATTTATTTAAAGAAGAGAGACTGGAAATAGTATTTATAAGTAAAGAAAGGCTTTTGCTCTTTTTAAGTGCTTTTAAATTGACGCCATGAATATTGTCTATGTGTTTGCTGGTCTGTAAAAGAGGTATAAACACTTCTTCACTGATCCAGTCTATTTGCGCATTTGGATATGCTTCTTTTATAAACTGTAGTACAACCGCACTGTTTATTATGTCTCCAAGTGCTGAGAGCCTGACAATAGCTATCTTTTTAATATCTTTATTCATTAATGACATTATACCAATAATAGTAAATCTTTGATATAATTCAAGCAA
This sequence comes from Sulfurimonas sp., assembly GCA_024762705.1. The sequence continues at coordinate 9,861 of JANTGW010000005.1, read as the reverse complement.
ATTAAGAAGGAGTGATTCTTATGGTTCCTATAGACATGCAACATTTCGCCGAGGGTAGAACAAAAGCCAGAGCCTATTTTTGTTACCTTTTTTCTAAAAATATTCCAAACAGACTTCCTTCTATAACCGTAGATATGATCATGCCGAGGCTGCTTAAAATCAAAGCAGACCTTGAAAACTGTGAAGGTGTTTATCTGCTAGACCATAAGGGTGTGCAAATATCTCCAACATATGTTAAAGATGGTCAAATTGATGATGATATAGGTAGAATCCGTGCCGATAGAGCTTATTATTATCGTGCTATTAGAGAGGGCAGATGTACTATTACAGATCCTTATCCTTCTCTAATAACAGGAGAGTTGACTGTAACGGCATCAGCACCTATATATGATGAAAACGGTTCACTGAAATATGTTGCTTGTTTGGATATGCTACTTGAAGAAGTGCTCAAAATTTCACATCTGAATAAAACGGAACTTTTATTTGGAAACTTCTTTAAATTGGCATACGCTGCTTTTTCTTTTGCACTTGTAGGGATTGCTCTTTTACTTTTTGCAAAAGGAATAGAAAGTTTCTTTTTATATGGAATTACTTTGTTCCACTTTAAAATAAAAGAGGTCTTTGAAGCTACAATTCTTTTGACCTTATCCTTGGCAATTTTTGATTTGTCCAAGACGCTTGTAGAAGAAGAAATTTTAGGCAGATACAAAGAACATGACATATCCGGTCCACATAAAACCATGGTTCGTTTTTTGGGTTCTATTATTATCGCTCTTTCCATTGAAGCTTTGATGCTGGTGTTTAAATTTGCTATAACAGATCCGGATAAGCTTATTTATTCTATGTATATCATCGCAGGGGTCGGCGTTTTGATTGTCTCTTTGGCAGTATATATTAAATTTACAAAATTAAAGATAGATGAATAATGATAGCAATAATTGACTATAATATGGGAAACTTGGCAAGTGTGAAAAATGCATTTGCCAAACTTGGCGAAGAGGCGGTCATAGAAAATGATCCGAAAAAATTTCAAGAGTATGACAAATTAATACTTCCGGGTGTCGGTGCCTTTGGAGATGCAATGCAACATTTACAAGAGAGAGACATGATCGGTGCTATCAAGGAATTTGCTCACAGTGGTAAACCTATGCTAGGCATTTGTCTTGGTATGCAGCTTTTGTTTGAATCTTCCCAAGAGTTTGGAGAGCATGAAGGCTTGGGACTCATAAAAGGAAATGTTGTAAGATTTGATGCTCAAAAGTTTGAAGAACCTTTAAAGGTTCCACATATGGGCTGGAATAGAATGTTTACAAAAGAACATCCTCTTTTTGAAGGTTTGGATGATGAACATTATCTTTATTTTGTGCATACCTATCATGTTACATGTAAAGATGAGAATGATATTATCGGTGAGACATACTACGGGTATAAATTCACTTCAGCAGTGGCACACGGTAACATCATGGGGATACAGCCTCACCCTGAAAAGAGTCACAAAAATGGGCTGAAGATTTTAGAAAATTTTATTAAATTGTAAAAGGAAACAAATATAATGACATTATACCCGGCGATTGATCTAAAAGACGGAAAGGCAGTACGCCTGACAAAAGGTTTGATGGAGAGTGCGAAGATCTATTCGAACGAACCGTATGAACTGGTAAAAAAATTTGAAGAGATGGGTGCTGAATGGGTCCATTTAGTAGACCTCAACGGTGCTTTTGCAGGTGAGCCGAAAAATCTTGAACAGATTGTAAAAATTCGAAAAAACTCCAATGTAAAACTTGAGCTCGGCGGGGGCATCCGTGATGAAGAAACTATTCAAAAGATGCTTGAAATTGGAATTGACAGAATCATTTTAGGCTCAATCGCTGTCAAAGATCCTCAGTTTGTACGGGATATGGCAGCCAAATACCCTATAGCTGTTGGCATAGATGCAATAGACGGTTATGTAGCGGTTGAAGGCTGGGGTGAAGTAAGCAGTATGCGTGCTACTGATTTGGCTAAAGAATTTGCTAATGCCGGTGTCGAAGCTATTATTTGTACTGATGTGGGTAAAGACGGTACACTTAGCGGTGTAAATGTGGACTTCACGCTTGATATTGCAAGAGCAAGCGGTATCAGTACTATTGCAAGTGGTGGAGTCAAAGATGAAAGCGATATTGAAGCTTTAATCGCTACGGGAGAAATTGACGGTGTAATCATAGGTAAAGCCTACTATGAGGGGAGATTGGACCTGCCAAAAATGTTCAAACTATTGGATTAATAGCAAAGCAAACAAAATTTTGCTATTATTAGCTATAAATTATGCAAAATATTATTTAAAGGATTTCAATTGAAATTACTAGTTGTTGATGACAGTTCTACAATGCGCCGTATCATAAAAAACACTTTAGCCCGACTTGGGTATAAGGATGTTCTTGAAGGTGCTGACGGTGTAGAAGGTTGGGCGCAAATGGATGCCAATCCGGATATTGAGATGTTGATTACAGACTGGAATATGCCGGAGATGAACGGGCTTGAACTAGTGAAAAAAGTTCGTGCTGATGATCGTTTTAAAGACCTGCCTATTATTATGGTAACGACAGAAGGTGGAAAGGCTGAAGTTATTACAGCACTTAAAGCAGGAGTAAATAACTATATAGTAAAACCTTTTACACCTCAAGTCCTAAAAGAAAAGCTCGGCGCTGTAATGGGTGTCGCTGAGTAATGCAAGAGCATTACTATGAACTAGTAGTTAAAGTCTCTTCCCATCATGAGCTTTTTGCGGATTTTTTGGCAGATACTCTGCCAATAGGGTTTGAAGAGACTGATGAAGGCTTTATCATTAGAAGTGAAGAGGAACTTGACACTATTGTGTGGGGACTCGAACAGTTTGCGGAAGCTTTGCAAAAAGCTCTTGGAACTTCGATAGAAGTCGAATGTACTCAAAAAAAACTTCAAAACAACGACTGGGTTGAATCCTATAAAAGTAGTGTAGAGCCCCTTGCAATAGACAAGTTTTATATTCACCCTACATGGAGTGACAATCATCCAAGCCTAATAAATATTGTAATAGACCCTGCTTTAGCTTTTGGTACGGGACACCACCCCACAACTGCGTCATCTTTGCAAGCTGTTTCAAAGTATGTAAAAGAAGGAGACAGGGTGCTGGATGTTGGATGTGGCAGTGGTATACTTGGCATTGGGGCAATGAAGCTAGGGGCAATAGTTGATGCCTGTGATACAGATCCTATTTCAGTTGAAAATTCGATAAAAAATGCAAGACTAAATGATTTAGAGTTTCATTCTATTTGGGAAGGTACGATCTCTGACTTGGATGAAAAATACAACATAGTAGTCGCAAATATTGTAGCAGATGTGTTGACTTTTATTGCAAATGATCTAAAAAGAGTCTTAATGGATGATGGAATTTTGATTTTATCCGGTATATTGGACAAATATGAAGAGAAGGTTTTAAAATTTTATAAAGATTGTAAAATCATAGAAAGAATACCCCAGGATGAATGGGTTACATTAGTTTTAAAAAGAGAGAAATAAATATGGCTGATAACGAAAACAACAACAATAATAACAATAACAACAATTTTTTCAATCAAAATCCACTGATAACATTTGCAATATTTTCAGTAGTCGTGATTTTATTGTTTAAAGTAATGGTAGGAGAAGGTGCGGGTAATAATTCTGTTATGGGAACAGCTACGACAAGAGTTGAACCGGTTGATTACTCTGAACTTAAAGAGCTTGTAAAATCGAAAAGTGTGAAAAAAGTTGAAATAGGTGAAACGTTCATCCGTGCTATTTCGACAGATGATTCAAAAATATATACAACAAGAGTCGTCAAGGGTGATAATGAGCTTATAAAGCTTTTGGATAAGGAACAAATTGACTATACCGGCTTTAGTGAAAGAAATTGGTTCACTGAAATGTTTGGTTGGCTCTTTCCGTTTTTAATCATTATTGCGATATGGATGTTTTTTGCGAGTCGAATGCAAAAGAATATGGGTGGCGGACTGCTTGGAATGGGAAATTCCAAAAAGCTGATAAACTCAGAAAAACCGGATACAAAGTTTGATGATGTTGCTGGTGTTGAAGAAGCGAAAGAGGAAGTTCAGGAGATTGTTGACTTCTTGAAATATCCCGGACGTTATGTTGAGATAGGTGCAAAAATTCCAAAAGGTGTTCTTCTTGTTGGAAGTCCTGGTACTGGTAAAACACTTCTTGCAAAAGCTGTTGCAGGTGAAGCGGAAGTGCCGTTTTTCTCAGTAAGCGGATCAAGCTTTATTGAGATGTTCGTTGGTGTCGGTGCTGCACGTGTAAGAGATTTGTTCGAGCAGGCAAAAAAAGATGCACCGAGTATTATATTTATAGATGAAATCGATGCAATCGGTAAAAGTCGTGCTGCAGGCGGTCCAATGGGTGGAAATGATGAAAGGGAACAGACACTTAATCAGCTTTTGGCAGAAATGGACGGTTTTGGAACAGACACACCAGTAATAGTTCTAGCAGCGACAAACAGACCTGAAATACTCGACCCTGCACTTTTGCGTCCAGGCCGTTTTGACAGACAGGTGCTTGTTGACAAGCCGGATTTTGAAGGGCGTGTGAAAATTTTAAAAGTACATGTAAGAAATGTGAAAATTGACAAAGATGTGGACCTTGAAGAGATAGCTCGTCTTACGGCGGGACTAGCAGGTGCAGACCTGGCAAACATAGTAAATGAAGCGGCATTGCTTGCAGGGAGAAAAAGTCAAAAAACTGTTAAGCAACAAGATATGTATGAGGCAGTTGAGCGTGCACTTGCAGGTCTTGCTAAAAAATCTCGTCGTATCAATCCAAAAGAGAAGAAAATTGTTGCCTATCATGAAAGTGGCCATGCGCTCATCGCTGAAACAACTGAAGGTGCAAAAAAAGTTTCCAAAGTATCGATTGTACCTCGTGGACTTGCTGCTCTTGGTTATACACTCAATAAACCTGAAGAAGACAAGTTTATGATGCAGCAGCATGAACTGTGGGCTGAAGTAGATACATTACTAGGTGGTCGTGCTGCTGAACAGGTGTTCATCGGTGAAATTTCAACCGGTGCAGGAAATGACCTCGAGCGTGCAACTGACATCATTAAATCAATGGTACAGACTTATGGTATGAGTAATATAGCAGGACTTATGGTTCTTGAAAAATCTCGTCAATCATTCTTAGGTCCAGGACAGCCCGTAGTACGCGAGTACAGTGAAAAAATGGCCGAAGAGATGGATGAATACATTAAGAAATCATTAGATGAACATTACCAGAATGTTGTAAATCGCCTAGAAGAGTACAGAGAGGCTATTGAAGAGATTGTGGCACTACTGTATAAAAAAGAAAATATTACAGGTGATGAAGTAAAAGATATTATTATAAAATTTGAAAAAGAAAACAATATTAAGTCTAAAGTTACGCAAAGTAATGAAAGTATTGAAGAAGAGTTAAAAGAAGATGCAACTATGACAGACAATAAAGATACTAAGAGAAAGAGTGATGAAAAATAATCTTTTTATCATAAGTCCAAACGGATATGCTTATATTGCATATGCACTACTCGCTGCTTTTGTATTTGGAGTATTTGATTTAGAGTTTTTTTCTTTACTGGCTTTTATGCTGGCACTTTTTTTTGCTTACAGCTTTAGAAATCCGGAACGGGAACTTTCTTTTTTGGATGATAAAGCAGTGATTTCACCTGTGGATGGTGTAGTCAGGGCAATAGAAGAGATAAATGAAGAAGAGTTTTCATACAAAATAACGATAGAATCCAGCTACTTGAATGTGGGTATTTTACGGGTACCTTTAAATGCAGATTTGCAGGATATGAAAATATTCAGAGGTGCAAGAACTGCTAAAAAGTCAAAACTTTTTTATGATTTAAATGAGAGAGCAGAATTAGTCTTTTTAGGCAACAATAAAAATAAAGTAAAAGTCATACACAGATTAAAGCAGAGCTTTGCCCCAATTAATATTGATATTCCAAAACAAACTTTATATAAAGGGATGAGATATGGTTTTGCAACAAATGCAGTCACTGAACTCTATCTTCCAGAAAATTTCAGATTGGATATTAAACCAAACAATGAAATAGAAGCATCTCATTCACTTATTGGGTATTTTTCGTAGTTACATGTAACTCATCCATTGGGATGCTCTTTGTAAAAGAGGATCTTTTCTGTGTCAATAAGAAATTCAAAGTATTCTGATTCAAAAGCATCGATGTCAATTTTTTGCAGCTGTATTGCTGCACCTTCATGATTTTTTATTTCCATATATAAAAGTGCAAGTGCGTACCTTGCTTCAAAAAAGTTTTCATTTTTCATTTTTGACAATTCAAGCAGTGCTATTGCATTTGCATGGTGCTTGGCCGCTGTTGAAGCTACAGCTCCCAAATAGAGGGTATATGCATCTCTTACTTTCAGTTCATCTATCAAGTGATTGTAAAGGGTGTATGATTCTTCAAAGTTTTTGTTATAAAGTAAAGCCAAAGCTAAGGCACTCTCAATATCATGGGTATTTGTATCGGTGGTCTGGAGTACCTGTTTTAACTGCGTAATTAGATAATAAAGTTTTCCTGTGATAAGATTTTCCTGGATATAAGTATACCTACTGATAAATGGGCCATAGTACAAATCTGTAAAGTTAAAATGCTGCTTTTTCAGATACTTTAACACTTCTTCTGAATACTTGGGAATAGTGTAAGTATTGAAGTGTGTATCAATATAAATCATATGTGGCAGAATATCATGAGGAAACATGACGGTCAACTTTGAAGCAGCACTTTGCGCTCTGTCAATATTTTTTGTTTTCATAGCTATGAGTGCATCGAGTATAAGGTAAAGAGGCCTTTGTGTATAGCTATTATCAAGCCACTCAATAGCAGAGAGATAGTCATTATGACTCAAATGGAGTAGGGTAGTATATAGATCAATCTCTTCATTGAAATCTTCTGCATTGATAGAGTCTTTTAAAATCTCTTCGAGCTTTGCATAGTCTTTATTTATTAACTGACTTGTCATTACGGCATATACGCCTGAGAGATAGTTTTTGGCATCTAAATGGTATGAACGCAAAAAGTGTTTGTTTGCCTCAAGCATATCACCCATTTGAGCATAAGTAAGTGCAAGATTGTAGTGTAAGATAGAATGTTTAGGCTGAATTTTTACAAGTCTCTGCAGATCCTGGTTTGCTTCTCGTATTTTCAGTGAGAGTGCTTTTTTAACGGCTTTTGTAATACCTATGTCAACATTGGACGAAGAATAACTTTTTTTCAAATACTCTTGTGCAGACTGAACATTGTCGATGTAAATGTTGGCATTTCCTTTCCGAATATAACTGATGGTTTGATTTGCATTGAAAATTTTATAAGGTGAGAAATAAAATATTTTTTGGTAAATAATGAATTTCGAATTTTGAATTTTTTGTCTGTAACGTATCTGTGCTGGTTGAGGTTCAAATAGTGCATCTTGAAGTTTTACTTTGACGGGGTAGACTTTATAAACTTCCTGAGGGTATTCGTCTGTTACTTCCTTAAGTGCTGCCGCTGCTTTTTTTGCATGTCCTGCCTTGAGATATATATAGCTTCGGGCTAGTTTTGCTTTTAGGGGCTGTTCATTTTTTGTTATGGTATTATTGAGATGGTCCATTGCAAGATTAAAATCACCTACTCTTGCATATAGTAAAGCTAGACTGAATTCATCCACATCACCATTGATTTTTTCCAAAGCATCTATGGCATCATAATTGTTGTTATACATAGCATTGATCTTAGCACTTAAATGGTTTTGTACAATTGGATAAGCCGGTTTATCAGTATTTTTCAAAGCATTTAAGGCACCGAGATAATTTTTATTGTAGTAGTTTATAAGTGTGTAATAGTAAGAGTATAATGGCGAATCAATTTCATAAGGAAGGTAAGCATAAGCAAGGTCAATATAGTATTTAAAACTTGCATCATCCTTTACATGTAAAGAACAAACTGCAGCGTTTATGGCACTTACACATCTTTTTTCATTGTTTTGTATTGCACTTTGAAAGGTCTTGAGTGCGAGTGCATACTGCTCGTTTTTCATTTGTGCTACACCGAGATTGTATTGTGAGATGGCTTGTGAATAGTGGGCAATATTCTCATAAAGAGCAAGCGCTTTGTCTTTGGCTCCAGTCGAATAGAGATAATTGGCCTTTGCAATCATATTTTCAAGTTTACTCGGTGGTATGACAGGTTTTTTTGCTTCTTGCAGCTTGTTGTCCAAGGTACTAAAATCAACTGCCTCTTGCTTTGAAGAACTTTTTATAAGAAGAAGTACAGTGACAACAATAAGTAAAGTGACAATAATAGCGATGCCGCCAAAGAGGATAATCTTTTTTTTCTTATTCTCTTCTTCACCGTCATCATGAATCATCTCATCCGTATCAAAAGAGTGTAATGCAGCATCACTGTCTTCTATGATAATTATGTCTTCTTGCGTATCGGCCATGCATTACCCTGTTTTAGATTGCGTATTTTTACTTTAATGTAAGCAAAAAAAGTACCAATGCTTACATGTAAATAAGCATATTTTACCATTAAAAGATAAAAATATTCTATTAGTAGTTTATTATAATAATATCTTATATATTAAAATGCTATTATAGCAATAACTGCCTGATTTGATGTATACATGTAATACATGAATTGAGGTGGATTATGAAAGAAATTATTTCAATATATAAAAAGCAATTTTCATTTATAGAAAACTCTCTTACGGCAATGATAGAAAGTGTTGACGCCGGACAATATGACACATTGGTAAAAGAATCATTGTTCTCGCTTTTTCCCGCCTTACAGGCCAGTTATAAAATAAACAAAAACCTTAAACAAGCCACACCGCTTTACACACCAATCGAAGACGATAAAACATGTGTGGGCATGGATAAATCCCATTTACTCGAGAGGATACAGTTTAGAGAAGACAATATATACATTTCAAATGTTTACGTTAATTCGAGAAGTGGAACTCCTTACATTACTGCTGTGCAGTATGTTGATGAAGAGTATATTGTTTATGACTTTGAATTATATACATTGTTAAAAGAACTTTCTCTGATAGATGGGCATGAATACTTTGGTAAGTTCACACAGTATTTTTACGGACTGTTCGGTTTTTTACTTTCCGCATTTTCTTTGGCATTGGTCAGTTATGCATTTTTTACTATATGGTCAACCTTTGGCACGCATGACAGAGATATCTTGGCAGGACTGTTTCGTTCTATTATTGCATTGACTTTGGCTCTGGCTATATTTGATTTGTCAAAAACTATTTTGGAACATGAGGTCTTTTATAAAAGTATCAGTCGTGACTATAACATCGAAAACAGACTCTTGGCACGATTTTTGACGTCTATTATTATTGCATTGTCCATTGAATCACTTATGGTGGTCTTTAAAATAGCACTAAGTGATTACGGACAGATGATACATGCGTTTTATCTTATAGCAGGAGTGGGCATTATGATAGCAGTGCTGAGTCTTTTTATATTTGTGATGCGCTATTCAAGCAGTAAAGAGTAAGGTAGCTGTGGTATAATCTCGCAATTTTTTTGAGGATGGACCTTGAACAGCGCTATAAAAAAGAAAAAATTAGTCATATTTGATTTTGACGGTACACTCATTGACAGTGTGCCTGATTTGGCAGTGGCAGTAAATGATATGCTTATACAATTGGACAAAAAAATATTTAGCGAAGATGTTATACGCTCATGGGTCGGAAATGGTGCACAAACACTTGTGCTAAGAGCACTTAGTGGAAGCATTGAACCTCTTGAATCGATACAAACAGAAGAGTTTACAAATGCTTTGGAAAT
>JANTGW010000004.1 GCA_024762705.1 Sulfurimonas sp. | reverse complement strand
ACAAATGATGGAATCATGGTGATTTCTTTTTTACCCGTTGAAGATGCAAAACAGAAAAAAGCGACGGCATATTTGGTGTCTTTTACAGAGAATGAACATATAAAGTCTATTTTATACAATTATAACCTTATAAGCGTGATCTTGTTTATCGGTCTGTTTTTATTGGTTTATCTGTTTTATTTGCAGTTTGTAAGTAAAAAAGAACTAAAAAGAAAAACCAAAGAGCAAGAAAAACTACTAGAACTTTTCGATAAGGGTGACATTACTCTTTTCAGGTGGAAAAACGATATAAACTGGAGTGTAGAGTATGCATCCAACAATGTCTTATCGTTGACAGGTTATACGAAAGAAGAATTTATGAACGGCAAAGTCGAATATTCCAGTTTGATTGACGAAGAAGATTTGAGTCTAGCATTTCATGAACTCTCAAATGCTTTTGAAAAAAATGCAGACATTTTAAAACACCAGGCATATCAAATCACTACAAAAGACAAGACAAAGAAATGGGTAGAGCAAACAACGCTTTTTATTCGTGATAGACAAGGCACGGTAACACATTTTCTAGGCTATTTAATAGATATTACCCAAAGAAAAACTCTTGAAAATGAACTCCAAAGCCTAAACGAAAATCTTAAACAAGAGATACAAAAGCGTACAAACGAAATAGTACAAAAAGACAAGATGCTTCAAGAACAGGCAAAACTTGCTGCGATGGGAGAGATGGTAGGTGCCATTGCACACCAATGGAGACAACCGCTTAATTCACTTAACATCAATATTCAAAATCTCGATGATGATTACGAAGAAGGCCTCATTAATGCTGAGTTTATTGACAAGTTTATAGAAAAACAGACCAAGACCATTGATTTTATGAGTAAAACAATCGATGATTTTAGAAATTTTTTCAGAGTCGATAAGGTAAAAACTAAATTTAGTGTCAAAGAAAGTATCAACAATACCCTTTCTTTACTCAATGCACAGCTTTTAAGTAACAATATAGAAGTATCCATTGAAGGAGAGGACTTTATGCTAGAGGGTATTGAAAGTGAGTTTCAACAAGTTATTCTAAATATTGTAACAAATGCAAAAGATGCTATTGTGCAAAATCATATTGAGTATGGGAAAATAGATATTTTCTTAAAAGATAAACAAGTAATAATCAAGGACAATGCAGGCGGTATACCAACAGAAGTGATTGACAGAATCTTTGAGCCTTACTTTACAACAAAAGAACAGGGTATGGGCACTGGAATCGGGCTTTATATGTCTAAGATAATAATTGAACAGAACATGGGAGGACAGTTACATGTAACGAATTCTCAAGAGGGTGCGCAATTCATTATAGATTTCAATGAAGGTGTTAAAACTCTATAGTGAAATTTGAGCCTTCGTTGACTTTGCTTTTTATTATAAGTTTAAAATTGTGTAGATTGACAATATTATTGACAAGAAAAAGTCCAAGACCGAGTGAATTGTTCCATCGATTACTTTGTGCTCTGTAGAACTTGTTTGTAATGTTTTGCAGATCTTTTTCACTGATACCTATTCCAGTGTCTATAACTTCAAGAGACTTTTTGTTTATTTGTACTGTAACTTCATCTTCAGAGTACTTAAAAGCATTTTCTATGAGGTTTGTAATGACAATGCCAAAAAGCGTTGGATCGACACTTATTTTAAGCTCTTTGTCCCCTTGAATAATAACTTTTCGGTTCTTGTAGTTTGGTTCTAGATTTTGGGCACATTCTTTGACCAGGTCATATAAATTGACTTCTCTCATGTTAAGTGCCTGGTGACCGCCGTCGAGTTTCATTGAAAGACGAAGAGTGTCTATAAGTTCACTCAGTTTTTTCCCATTTGTATAGATTTTTGTAAGGAATTTTTTCCGTATACTCGGATTTATGTTATCGTCATCAAGCAGTGTTTGGGAGTAGCCGTTTACAACAGCAATTGGATTTTTAAACTCATGTGATATTGCTGAAATAATGTCGTCTTTTTGCGCATTAAGCTTTTGAAGTTTTTGGGTATATTTTGTCTTTTGCTTCTCTTTTTTGACAAGAATTTGTGAAACTTTTGTCAGTAAATTTGTTATATAGGCAAATTCTTGTGAAAAATCAGATTTTATATAAGTATTTTTCTTTTTCTTTGTCAGCGATTTGAGAAAATCGACTATTTTATTTGTTTCATGCTGAATTTGTATATTTATTTTATAAGAAACATAAAAGACTGTAATGAAAAACAGTAGCAATACAAGGGCGATTTTTACCCCGAGGTTAATTATTTCAGCACGTATTCCCTTTGCTTCACGAGCAAGACGAACATAAATGGTTTTGCCATTGATTGTATACTTTCTTGCTACATACTGCAGGTCTTTGTTTACAGTATGTGAATGACGTACAATATAACCATACTTTTCTTTGTCAGCCTGCATGATTTCTGTTCTGTACTTATGGTTATCCATCACGTGTTTGTCTTCATCTGACTCTGCAAGTATATTGCCGTTTTCATCTATAATTGTCAATCGTAAATGTAGTTGATTTTTTACTTTTTTGGCAAGAGCGTCCAGGTCGGTGTTTTTGTTGATGGCAAAGGATACAAGCTCAGTATCTTGAATGAGTGCTTCTTTTGAGGCATTGAGGTAAAACTCGTAAACCCAGTAGTATACGATAGTACCCACAATAAAAAAAAGTGCTAAAAAAAGTGCTAAAAACTTTTCTAATACTATCTGGTGAAATCTTTTCATCTAATTATGGATACTTCCACCGATCTTTATATAGACTAATAAATTGGCAACACTGATTGCACGATTGGCTATTTTTTCACTTTTTCTGAGAGCTCTTAGCATTTTATGATACTTTTCAAATGTATTTGCTCCTTCAGCTTGTTCTACAAGTTTACGCTCTATCATCTCATACAGATCATCAGCCTTGTTCTCTTCAATGAGTACCTCTTCATACATCTCCTGAAGCTCGTCTACATCATCTATGTTTATCATTTTTACAGTTGTTGCAATTGCTTTTACGGTCGATGTCTGCATAAGTGTTGCATACTCATTAATCTCTTTGACATCAAGGTCTTTACAAACATCGGTAAAACCTCGAATGAAGCTTCTTGTGTTCGAGCATGCACGGGAAAGCTCATTTGTGATTTTAAAGTAAGCAACCACTTGTCTTAAATCTTTTGCTTCAGGTGTGTAAAGTGCAAGTACTTTTATAATAGCGTTGTCAATTTCATCAGTCTTAGATGTAATATTCTTAATAGAGTTTCTTGCTTCATTGAACTTTGCTTCATCGCATCCCTGAAGTGCTTCAAGGATAAGCTCATTTGACTTGACTAAATCCTCACCTATTTTGGTAATTTTTTTTCGTATGTCTTCTATGTTTGTTCTAAAAGTTGGTAACATTTTGATGTCTCCTAAATTTTTTTCGAATTAACCGAATCTACCTGTTATGTAGTCTTCCGTTTGTTTCTCTTTTGGATTTAAAAAGATATTTTCTGTTTTGTCATATTCTATCAAATCCCCTAGATACATAAAAGCAGTGTAATCACTAATACGTGAAGCCTGCTGCATATTATGTGTGACAATGGCTATACTGACATCTTTTTTAAGCTCGACTATAAGCTCTTCTATCGCTCCTGTTGATATGGGATCCAATGCCGAAGTAGGTTCATCGAACAAAAGAACTTCAGGTTTTACTGCAACGGCTCTGGCTATACATAAACGCTGTTGTTGACCGCCTGAAAGTCCCATAGCAGATTTGTTCAGTCTGTCTGAGACTTCCCTCCAAAGAGCTGAACCCTTGAGTGCTACTTCAACACGGTCTGCAAGTTCGCTTTTATTTTTAATACCTGCAATCTTGAGTCCGTAAGCCACGTTGTCAAATATGCTCATAGGAAAAGGCGTAGGCTTTTGAAATATCATACCCACTTTTTGGCGAAGTTCTATGAACTCATTCTCTTTTTTAATCTCAAGAATATTTTTGTATTTTCCTGTTTCAAAGTCGAGCAGTTCGATTTTTCCGTCGTATTTGTTCCCCTGATACAAGTCATGTATGCGGTTCATCGCGCGTAATAGTGTAGATTTACCACAACCGCTGGGACCTATGAGAGCAGTGATTTTGTTTTTCTCAATAGGCAAGTTTATATTTTTAAGCGATGGTTGCTCCACTCCGGGATATGTAAAAGAGAATTTTTTAATATTCATTACAGGCATATTTTGTCTTTCCTTATGTATGTTTATTTCTTGTGATAAATCGACCAATTAGGTTGATGATTAGAACCATGACGGTGAGTATGAATGATGCTGCCCAGGCAAGATCACGGCTTGATTGTTCAGGCTCATTTGCAAGGTTATATATACTTACAGTCAAAGACGGAAAACTCTGTGTCAAATCCAAAGAGAAATAATTACTTGTCTCACTTGTAAAAAGTAAAGGTGCAGTTTCACCCGCAATTCTTGCAAAAGCCAAAAGGATCCCTGTCATAATTCCTACTTTTGCGGCTTTTATGACAATGTCTAATATAACACGATATTTAGAAGCTCCAAGGGCAATTCCGGCTTCGCGCAACTCTTTTGGAACAAGAGAAAGCATAGAGTCTGTTGTGTTTATGATAATAGGGATCATCATAATACAAAGCGCCAAAATACCGGCAAAACCATTTGCACCACCAAAAGGTGCTACGGCTATGGCATAGACAAAAGCACCGATAACAATAGAAGGAGCCGACATCATAATATCGCTTAAGTCCCTAATAAACTCAGCATATCTGCCTCTGCCGTATTCTCTTATGTAAATTCCTGCAAGTATTCCAAGCGGTATACCAATGGCACCTGCTAAAGATGCAAGTATGAGCTGTCCTACAAGAAGATTGCGAAGACCGCCGTCAACAAGGTCTTTGAAAAAAAGACTCAAGTGAAGCGAAGAAAGTCCTTGTATGAAAAGTGTAACAAGAATCCAGCCTAAAAACCCAAGTCCAAGTAATGCTGAAATAACAGATAGTACTAAAAATATTTTATTAACTAAAAGTCTCATACTTTAAGCCTTTTTAAAAAGTAAAATTTAGCGATTGATATGATAATGAAGCTCATAACAAAGAGTATAAGACCAAGATAAAAGAGCGCACTCTCACCGAGTCCACTTGCTTCACCAAAGTTTACAGCCATAGCTACAGGGATTGAAATGGTAGGGTCGGTAATTTTTTCAGGAAGTGAGTAGACAGCACCGATAAGAAAAGCAACAGCCATTGTCTCACCCAAAGCACGTCCGAGTGCTAAAATGATAGAACCGATAATTCCGACTTTTGAGTAAGGAAAAATGACATCTTTTACTACTTCAAATTTTGTTGCACCCAAGGCATAGGCAGATTCTTTGAGTACATCGGGTGTTGTGTTCATACTGTCACGTGTAATTGCTGCCATAAATGGAAGAATCATGACACCTAGAACAAGCCCTGCAGTTAAAAGCGATACCTGATACCCGCCAAATACTTTGGAAATTATAGGTGCAAAATAGTAAAGTCCCCACATACCAAAGATGATACTAGGAATGGCAGCTAAAAGTTCGATGCCCATACCTACAAACTTGGATATGGTTTTTGAAGCAATCTCCGCCAAAAAAACAGCAATGCCCATTGCGATTGGAAGTGCAAAGGCAAGTGCTATGAGAGTAGATAATATCGTACCGACTATCGGAACAAGTCCACCATAAACAGTCTTAGTATTTTGTGAGAGTTCATCTTCGTCATCAATCATAATATCATCTTCATCGATAATCTCATCACTTGTTACGGCAGGTGTCGCTGTGGTATTTGGTGTATCAATGACTACTTCTTCGTTCCATGAAGGATCAACAAGAAAGTGCAGTCCAAACTCATCAATAGCCGGTTTGGCAGCACTGAACAAGGTTATAAAGATACCAATAAGAACAATTAGCACAAGAGAAGCACTTGTCAATGAGAGCTTTTGAAATATTTTTTCCATGTGAAAAAACCCTAGAATTAAATTAGTACGATATTATATAAAAATTTAATTACAAAGAGATTACACGCGTTACATGTAAAGAATTTATGCTACACATAATGTGCAGCAGAATAAGGAGAGAATGAAATTTGAAATTTGTGTTTTAAAGAGGTATTTTAAAAGGGAAAAGGGATTATCTAATCCCTTTTTCTTCCCAGTATTTTCTGATTTTGTTTGTTAAAGAGTCAGGTAATGGAACAAAACCTAAACTTTTTGCGATCTCTTGACCATTTTTATATGACCAGTCAAAAAATGCTGTTACTTTTTTGTTCATTTCAGGTTTTTCAGCAGGCACTAAAATGAAAGTTGCTGCAACGATCGGGTAAGAATCAGCACCTTTTGGGTCAGCGATTACAGCATAGAAATCTTTTTTCGGATCTAAGTTTGCTTTTGCAGCAGCAGTTTGAAACGCTTTTAATTCAGGCTTGATGTATTTTCCTGCTTTGTTTTCAACAGAAGCCATAACAATACCGTTTTTCTTTGCATCAGCATAGTCAATGTATCCTACAGAGTACGGAGTTTGTTTAATAAGACTTGCAACACCAGTGTTTTTATTTCCACCGATGTGTTGGTTACCAGGCCAGTTAAGAGATTTCTTAGCACCGTAAGTCGTTCTCCACTCTTTAGATACTTTACTTAAGAAGTATGTATAGTTAAAAGTAGTACCAGAACCGTCTGCACGGTGAACGAAAGTTACTTTTTCATGAGGAAGCTTAAGACCTGAATTCTCAGCTGTGATGAGTTTGTCATCCCAGAATTTTACTTTCCCTTCAGAGATCGCAACGATTGCACTTCTACTTAATTTTAGATTAGATATGCCCGGAAGGTTGTAACCCATTGTAATAGCACCAACAACACCAGGGAATTGGTAAAGGTTGAATTGCTTAAGTGTTTTTGGTGATAAAGGTTTGTCTGTACCTGCAAAATCAACTTGTCTCGCTTTTGCATCCTTTATACCTTTAGAAGAACCTTTTGAAATATAGTCAACTTTGATACCTGTTGCTTTATAGTAAGCTTTCGTCCATTTTTGATATACACTATATGGAAAAGAAGCACCACTTCCTTTGATTACATCATTTGCACTCAAGCCACCAGCAAGAACTGAAGCAGCAAGAGCAAGTTTGATTACTTTTGTCATTTATTACACCTTTTAAATTTAAGTTATGAAAGTATAGAACTTTTTTATTACATAATGGTTACAATTTGGAAATATTTTGGCTTTTAAATTATGAAAGGGCAGAACTCTTTCATTACATATTCATTACACAATGGTTACAATTTGGAAATATTTTTGGATTTATATTGTAACCTTTATGTAACCTAACTATTTTATACTTCCACCAACTAAAAAAAAGGAAGTTACAAATGAATAAAATCGTTTTATCAGCTTTAGCTGCTTTAACTCTAGGTTCAGTTGCTGCAAATGCAAATGAAATCAAATTATACCAAGATGCTAATGGTCAGGTATTTACTCAGCCGGCTGAAGGTCGTACTTTATTAAACAGTGACGCTTTAGTTCCTGCTAAAAAAAGAAGTATTACTATAGTAGATCAAAAATCTCCAGATTTCTTATTAGGAAAACAAACACACATCAACATGAAGTTCGTTGCTGATGACAATCCGGAAATGTGGTTAAAAGCGGGTGTACGTATTCAAGGTACATTTGAAAACAGACGTACTGAAGACTTGACTTCAGGTGCAACAGACAGCTATTATGATGCATATTTAAGACGTGTTCGTTTTGAAGTTGCAGCAGGTTTTAACAAATATACTTCATTTACTATGGATGTTAGAAATGATAAAGCAAACTACCAAGACAAGGGTGAACAAGGCTTCAACGTTGGTGATGCATATGTAAAAATCAAAAAACCTTTTGGTTCTTCACTTGTAAACTTTAAACTTTACCGTGCAAAAATTGATATTTCTCGTACAGAGACTGTAAAATCAGCACGTACAATTCACTATGATCGTCCACATGTAGCTGATGAAGCGGCACAATACATTACGCATAATCGTCGTGGTACAAATGCACAAATGTATGGTAACTGGAATAAAAAAGTTCACTATCAAGTAGCATTCGGTGACGGTGTATATTCTGGAAAACTAAAAGATGCTTCAGGAAGTACATTCTCTGCAAGTAGCTTTAAACAAAAGAACTTTTTCTACGGTGGTAAAGTGGTACTTTCTCCATTTGACGGCTGGGAAGAAAAGTCTAGAACTGAAACATACTTTGCACAAGGTAAACACTTTGAAATCGGTGCAGGTTACTGGGTAAGTCCAAGTATTAACTATACTGTTGGTGCGACTCCGACTACAATCGATCACAAATTATTAAACCTTGAAATGTCTGCACACTATAAAGGTGCTTTTGTTCAAGCTGAGTACTTTGACTTTGACGGTGTTGCGAAAGACTGGACTAGTACACAAACTGGTAAATCAAACGGTTGGTATGCAACTGCTGAGTACTGTTTTGCAGACCATGGTTTTATAGCTCCATTCGTAAGATATGAGTCTTGGGACAAGTTCAAAGATGCAGACGGATATGATCTTACATCTAAAATGGCTGGTGTGAACTGGTATTTGATGGGTAACTCAATCAAAGCTGGTATCACTGTTCAAGAAGACAAATACGGTGTAAACATTGGTGACGAAAAAGAGCGTAGAATCAAAGTTACTTCTCAGTTCTTTTTCTAAAATAACACAAATTTCAAAATTTCATTTCTCCCTTTTTACATGAAACAAAGCCTGTGTAGGCTTTGTTTTCTTGTAAAACCTTCTCTTAATAAATTTCATTCTTTTTCATATTAATACAAGATAAATACCTTTTTAGATAGAATAGCAATACTTATAATTTAATCTGGAGATTTTAATGGACGCAGCCAAATATATTTGGATGAACGGAAAATTCGTTGCATGGGATGACGCAAAGGTACATGTACTTACACATACTATTCACTATGGAAATGGGGTAATTGAGGGGACAAAAGCATACAAAACGGACAGAGGCTATGCGATCTTTCGCTTAAATGATCACACGAAAAGACTTAAAGAATCAGCAAAAATGACACTTATTGACATACCATATACGGTTGAAGAGCTCAATCTTGCACAAATTGAATTGATTCGCAAAAATGAGTTTACCGGTGAGAATGTATATTTGCGTCCCTTTTCATTTTTAGGCTACGGAGTCATGGGAATTTATCATAAAGATGCTCCTGTTGAAACGGCAGTTGCCGCATGGGAGTGGGGTGCATATCTTGGTGAAGAAGGTATGCGTAAAGGAATTCGTTTGAAAATTGTTTCCATGACAAGACCAGCAAATACATCCAATATGGGTAAAGCAAAGGCTACGGCAAATTACTTGAACTCTCAAATGGCAAAATATGAAGCAATAGATTGCGGATATGATGAAGCACTGCTTTTGGATGATGAAGGTTATGTTGCTGAAGCAAGTGGGGCATCATTTTTTATGATTAAAGATGGTGAGATCATCACGCCTCCTAGTGACAACGCATTGGCTTCTATCACGCAAAAAACGGTTATAGAACTTGCCCAAGATCTTGGTTATACCGTGACAAGACGCCGTATTACAAGAGAAGAGGTATATGTTGCAGATGAGGCATTTTTAACAGGTACAGCAGCAGAGATCACACCTATAGCTCTAGTGGATGCAAGAGAGATAGGAAGCGGTTCACGTGGAGAGATCACTGCGATCATACAAAGCGGTTACTTTGACATTGTATTTGGCCGTAATAAAAAGTATGACCACTACTTAACTTATATAGATTAAAAAAGGATTTAACTTGAAGGATAATATACTTATGGCATCAGATATGAATGACTACTTTAATAAGAAAAAAAGTGAAAATGGCGGGTTTAAAAACTCTAATTCAGGTGGTGGAAATGGACCAAAAGGACCTCAAATGCCAAACATGAACTTTAATTTCGGAGGCGGGAAAGCGGCACTGACATATTTTTTCATAGCTATTGTCATTATGCTTGTGCTTGCAAAGCCTTTTATTATCATTCAAGAGGGTGAACGCGGTATTTTAAGTACTAACGGGAAGTATCAGGACCAAGCATTGTTACCGGGACTGCACTTTATCATTCCTATTATTCAAAAGGTTTATACGGTCGATACAAAAGTACGTATAATTAATTATGCTTCTAGAATAGAAACAAATTCAAATAAATCCGGAATTATTACTAAACCTGCCATTACAGTACTTGATAAACGTGGATTGCCGGTTTCTATAGAACTGACGGTGCAGTATAGATTAAATGCACAGTTCGCGGCACAGACAATTTCAAACTGGGGATTTACTTGGGAAGACAAAATCATAAATCCTGTTGTGCGTGATGTTGTTCGTAATGTAGTTGGGAAATATGATGCAGAGTCAATTCCAGTACTGAGAAATACGATAGCTGCAGCGATAGAAGATGGTATTCGTGATAATATTAAAAATCTTAAGAACTCTCCTGTTATCTTGCAGTCAATTCAACTTCGTGACATTATTTTACCACAAAAAGTAAAAGAGCAGATAGAAAGAGTACAACTTGCAAAACAAGAAGTTCAGCGTGCAGAACAAGAAGTGCAGCGTGCAAAACAAGAGGCACTCAAACGTGCAGCTGAAGCACAGGGTGTTGCAGAACAGGCAAGAATTGAAGCACAAGGAAAGGCTGATGCAATAACGATCGAGGCAGATGCAAATGCTAAAGCTAACAGACTGATCGCAAAATCATTGACACCAAAACTGTTGGAACTTGAACAGATGAAAGTACAAAGCAAGTTCAATGAAGCCTTACAAGTGAACAAAGATGCAAAAATATTCTTAACCCCTGGTGGCTCTACTCCAAATATCTGGGTTGATACAAAAGATATCCAAAAAAGAACTACGGCTAGATAAGTATGCAAGAGATACTAAACAGAGTGGATTGGGAGAAGCAAGAACTTCTTCCTGTCATTGTGCAAGATAACACAACAAATGAAGTGTTGATGATGGCATATATGGATAAAGAAGCACTAGAACTTTCACTCAAGACAAAACTTGCGCACTACTTTTCAAGAAGTAAGCAACGTATTTGGAAGAAGGGTGAGAGCAGCGGACATACTCAGGAAATCATGTCGTTTTTTCTTGATTGTGATAATGATACACTACTGATAAAAGTCAATCAAAAAGGCGTAGCCTGTCATACAGGTCGTAAATCGTGTTTTTTTACAGAACTGCAAAGCGGTGATATCACTTCTGATGTAGAGGTAAATACACAAGAAGCATACGGTGTCATTGATACACTCTACCATACTATACAAGAACGTAAAAACGCAGATCCAAAAACTTCATGGACGGCAAAGCTTTTAAGTAAAGGCGAAAATACAATCTTGAAAAAAGTTGTTGAAGAAGCCGGAGAGTATTGTTTCGCACATAAAGATGATGATGAAGAAGAAATGATCTATGAAGCTGCAGATTTAACTTATCACATGCTTGTTGCCCTTGCTTCTAAAAATATTTCCCCGGATAGAATCAAGCAAGAACTTGCACGCAGATTTGATATGAGCGGCATTGCTGAAAAGAATGCTAGAGAAGAGTAGTATTTACATATGAAAGAGAAACTGTTAACTTTCATTGACGGCTTAATAACATACGACTATATACTTTTTGGAGTATCGTTTGTTCTCTTTATACTTTTTATAGTTCTGGCACTGCTTCTTCGTAAAAAAATGTTTTTAGCACTTATTTTTATTGTTTTGGCTTTTGCATCTTTGGTGCTTGGACCCACGATTGGCTATGTGCAAATGCATAAATATCTTTTTAAAAATTCTACAAAACTTCTTTCTCAAAAAAAGCTTAGTTTCGTACAAGCAGTTGTTGTAAAGGGAAGTATTACTAATGAATCAAAATTTGATTTTACGGAGTGTAAAATAACTGCAGAAGTATATAAAGTCAGTAAAAATAAGTACAGAAACTATCTTTTGAAATTAAAGCCATTTCAAAAGATGTCGATTATCGAATATAATGTGCAAAAAGGGAAAACCAAAGAATTTAAAATTATCATAGAACCATTTAGATATGAAAGAGATTATAATATATCCTTAAAAGGGAATTGCAGATGACATTGTTTAATTATTGGCACTTCATTGTTTTGTTTGTTATTTTATTGCTAACTATTGTCGGAGTTGTTGCTTCACTTAATCAAAAAAATAAAAAATTAGCATATTCCATGATATTTTCCATCGTACTTGTAGCTGTTTTTATGGCAGTTTTTTCTATTATTATAGTAGATAAATACACAAAAAAAGTAGAGCTGAGTAAACTGCACAATAAGCGGCTTTTAAGTACGGAAGAGATCAGCTATTACGGTATTGTAAAAAATACGGGTAAGTTTCCTATAGGAAAAGTGACTTTGGAAATAAAACTTGTAAACAAAGGCCATGCGACAGGAAATGTCAAGGGTGGAAATTTTTATAAACCGAGTGGATTTATGGACTTTTTCAGTGGAGGTTTCGGAATGTCGTCAAGAAAACCGCAAACAGTTACCAAAAAGTTTGTTGTTGCAAAAAATCTAAAACCGGGTCAGTCAAAAGAGTTTAGAGTGTACTTTCACTATCCTCCATACTTTAGAAGTACTGCAGAGTTTACAAAAGTGCAAGGGCACTGATTTTAGTATTTTAAACCTACTTTTTTTAGAGCAGCATTGATGTTTTTAATTTGTTGATTTTTGTCCCGACACCACTGGGGAGCTAAAAGTGAATCATCATCAATACCGGCTGTGACTCTCTGTACATTGACATTTTCGGGTTTCATCAGTATTGATTTTACGAGTACATCAAGGTATTCTTGTTCACTAATAGGCGTAAACTCTCCACGATTAAATTCATTTGCCAAGGCAGTTCGTTTGACTACATAAAGAGGATGGTATTTTACAGAGTCTATTCCCCATTCATAAGCGGCTTTTGAAGTTTTAAGCATCATTTGCTGATCTTCACCTGGAAGTCCAAATATAAGATGTCCGCAAACATTTAGTCCCGCTTCTTTTGATTTTATTATCCACTCTTTTACATTTGCACTGTCATGTCCACGATTGATTTTTTCCAAAGTCTCATCATATACAGACTGAATTCCAAATTCGATCCATATTTCTTTGTCTTTTGCAAGCTTTGCAAGGTAATCAAGTGTCTCTTGTGTGATGCTGTCTGAGCGTGTCCCGATGCTTAGTCCTACGACATTGTCAAAAGAGAGTGCCTTGTCATACAATGCTTTGAGTGTTTCAAAAGGTGCATAAGTATTTGTAAAGGACTGGAAGTAAACAAGAAATTTTTTGGCACCATACTCTTTGGCCTGTCGTTTTGAAATAGCATTAAACTGAAGTTCAAGCTGTTTTAACTGTTTGTCTAAAAAAGGGTTTTCTACAGACTTAAGGTTTAAGTGAAAGCCTTTTAGTTCTTGAACTTCATCAGTACTGGCTGAAAAAGAGTCGTTTTCGCAAAATGTACAACCGCCTTTTGCTACAGTCCCATCAATGTTTGGACAAGTAAAACCGGAGATATTTATACCAACCTTGTGTACTTTTGCATTAAACTTATTTTTTAAGTAATTACCATATGTGTATATTTGTTCCATTAAACGATGTATTTTCCAGTAAAACATGCAGTACAGTATGTATCATCTGTTGCATTCACGCTTCTTAAAAGTGAGACTTCATCCAAATATGCCAATGAGTCAGCTTCTATATAGTCACAAATCTCTTGAATTCCCATATTGGCAGCTATCAGGTTCTCCTTACTTGGTGTATCAACGCCATAAAAACAAGGATCAGTTGTCGGAGGAGAAGAAACTCTCATATGGACTTCAGCTGCACCTGCTTCTTTGAGCATTCTTACGATTCTTCTTGAAGTTGTCCCTCGTACTATTGAGTCATCTATAACAATTACCCTTTTACCTTTTATAATATCTGTCATTGGAGAGAGTTTCATCTTTACTTTTAAATCACGCATCTCTTGTGTCGGTTCAATAAATGTACGACCTATGTAGTGGTTTCTCATAATACCCATTTCATATGGAATTTTACTCTCTTGCGCATAACCTATAGCTGCAGGAACCCCACCATCAGGTACAGGAATAACTAAATCAGCCTCAACAGGCTGAATTCTTGCGAGCTCTTTTCCCATATTTTTTCTTGTTTCATATACAGATTGTCCAAATACAGAAGAATCAGGACGTGCAAAATAGACATACTCAAAGATACAGTGTTTTGGTGTCGGCTCATATACTTTGATGCTCTGAGGAGCTTTGCCTTCTTCAAAAACAAGTAGTTCTCCAGGCTCGACATCACGTATAAATGTAGCACCTACAAGGTCAAAAGCACATGTTTCACTTGCAACAATATACCCACCGTTTGAAAGACGACCTAGACTTAATGGACGAAAACCAAAACGGTCACGCATTGCGAACATTTTTTTTCGGCTTAAAAATACTAAGGAAAAAGCACCTTCTATTTTCTGTACAGCATCTATAATTCTGTCAAGAAGTTTGCTTTTTTCACTTTTTGCTATAAGGTGAATGAGGTTCTCAGTATCCATGAATGTCTGGAAAATCGCACCACGTTCAATAAGTCTGTTTCTTACTTCTTCGGCATTTGTAAGATTTCCGTTATGTACTATTGCCATCTCTCCAAGATCGTAACGAGCAAATACCGGCTGTGCATCAAGTATGGAGTCATTTCCGGCAGTGGAATAACGCGTATGTCCAATAGCACTTGAACCGCTTAGAGTAGAGAGTTTGTCTTCGTTAAAAACACTCATAACGAGTCCGCGGTCTTTGATGGTATGGACCTTCTCTCCATCAGATGAGCTGATACCAGCTGCTTCTTGTCCTCTATGTTGTAGAGAGTGGAGTGAAAAGTAGGCTAGTTTGGAAGCCTCTTGATGACCATAAATTCCGACAACAGCACATTTTTCATTCATATTTTCGCGCAAATTCTTTCCTTAGCAATAGTTATTAATAATTATGCAATTATACTCAAAATATCTATAAATAATCTCAAAGCTATCTTAATTAACAAAGATATTTTATTTTTATTATTATGGAACTATTTTTGCTATACTATAGTTAAAATTCCCAATTAAAGGTAGGACATATGGAAATTGTTTTGCGCAATAATCTTATTCTTATCACAACCGGGTTTTCGACTTTGAATTCGAGTTGGATGATAGAGTTTTTAAATCATCATTCAAGAGGTATGCTTTTTTTACCTAAAGCAGTGCTTGTTTTTCAAAACAAATCACTGAGGCAGGTTCGAGAAAACTTTATAAGAGAGTTAAGTCAATTTCATGCTAAAACACATGATTTTAATCATGAGTTTTTTCTACGCTCAATGCTGAAGTTCGGAAATCAACCTATAAAAATTGAACTTGATAAGCTTGAAGAACCTGAAAACATTCAAGTACATCTTTATGCTTACGATAAAGATACTGTTCTGATCTCTTTGGATTCGCCAAATTCATGGGTACTAAACTATATGCGCTCACAATTGGAAGTTTATGTAGAAAGAGGTACAGATGTCTCTTTGGTTGTGGATGTGAGCGATTTAAAAGCAAAAGCAAGATTGGAGAGAGCCCTAAATAAACGCCATATCTTGCATTATCAAATACAATATACATACGACAATCATTTTATGTCAAAACTTTATTCAGATTTTGCAAACTTTAGTTTTGGTGATTTGACTAAAGCTAGCCTAGACGAAGAGAAAAAACATTTTTATACAATTTTGGAATGTCCTATCGGAGCTTCACAGGATGCTTTGAAAAAAAGTTATAAAAAACTTACAAAAGTGTACCATCCTGATAAGGTTTTTCACGAAAGCCCTTATCTGGTTGAGCATTACACACAAAAATTCCAACTTTTACAAGAAGCATACCAAGCGCTTAGGGTTATTCACTAAAAAGTGCTTGATGCCTTTCTTGACGAGAGCTCTTTTTCAGAAGTGCTTTAAAGTCTTCACTTGAATACAAGGCAAGAGAAGGACCGCTAAGTGCCATCATCTCTTTAGAGTAACCTCGTTTTGAAAAAAACACTATTTGGGTAGGATCTATAGAGAGTTTTTCGCACTTGTCTTTAAGTTTATGCAGCTCTTTTTTATTTATCTTATGATTGGTCCATTTACACTCACCAACATAAATATCTTCTTTTTGGGTAATGGTGAGTATATCTATTTCTATTTTTGCATCCCAGTAACTGCCACTACTGAGAATATGCGAGTCACGAAGGTGATAATTAAGTAAAACTTCCGACAGTTCTTCAAAAACGAGGCTTGTATAACTGTTGTGTTTTTGTTCAAAGTCCTGTAAAACTTTATCATAGTTTTTTTCTTGAATATTTTGAATATTTGGAACGATAAAGTAATACCAAAATCGAATAAAAGGATAATTGAAAAGTACTTTATGGGAGATGCGGTGTCTGGCTTCTTCGCGTTTGAGCTTAATATTTGGCTTAAGTTCCCTTGGGTGTTCTTCTCTTGAATATTCAAGTTGTATAAGGCCTTTTTCCTGTAAAAAATTAAGAATGGCACCGCCATTGGCATTGTTAAGACGGGCTTTGTTAAATGCTGAAAATATTCTTCTATCGCCGATAGCCAGAGCTTTTAGCAGTCTTCTGTTGTTTTCATTGTGCAGAATAAGCTCTTGCACTTTCGCATCAAGTGCTTCAAAGTTTTCCAAGATGAGTGTTTTAATAAGATGAGAGATTGGCTGGGTAGTGTCAATATTCCAATCAAGTCCGCCAAATACCGCAAAGTAGGAAATTTGTGTTTCCATATCATCAGGGTAGTTTTTAAAGTAAAAAGACCGAAATTGGTCAAGAAGCCTTGTATTTGTCATATGTGAATTGTAGCATAGAATTTATTATATATTTGACCCAAAAAACGGAAAAGAGCTTTTTGCTTGGGCTGATAAACTGCATAACTGCATGGCTGGATATTTTGAGAGTATTGCTAACCGTGAA
>JANTGW010000003.1 GCA_024762705.1 Sulfurimonas sp. | reverse complement strand
CTCGGAATCGAACCAAGGACACAGTGATTTTCAGTCACTTGCTCTACCGACTGAGCTAACAGGCCATCTTTTAAAGAGCGAAAGTATAGCCCATAGGGACTGAAAGTTAGCTTATAATGAAAAAAGTCTATTTTAGAGGGATAGACCATTTTGCATAGTAGGCAATAAGTCTTAATGTCAGTGCTGCAAAAAAGAGTATGGCGATGTTTGTATATGTCGTTACATGTAACAGGTGCAGAGCATATAAAATAACAGCTATTAAAATGGAGACTGTTCCGTAAAACCCCGTTTTTAAAACAAAGGGTACTTCATTTATGATGACATCACGTGCAATTCCTCCACCGACAGCTGTTAGAAAAGACATAGCAATGATTCCTGTAAGATTAAAACTACTCTCAATTGCTATGAGCGCGCCGGAAATACTAAAGGAGACCAAACCGATAGAGTCACTTAATATAAAGAGCGCTTTGTTCTCAATGGAGTTACGGTGGTGAAATTTAAAAATGATCAGGAGTAGTAATACCGTGATAACTATTAAAGCCGGATAATTATGTGAAAAGGTAAATGGAATCTTGTCAACCGTTACATCCCGCATGATACCGCCACCAAGAGCTGTGAGAAAAGTTGCCACTAAGACACCGAGCAGGTCGAGCTTGTTCTTTGCGGCAACAAAAAATCCACTCATAGAAAAAGCAATGATCCCTATATATTCTGCTATTTCAAACACAGAGCCAAGCCTTCTACAATTGCTGTTTTTTCTAATTTTTTAATTTTTTCTTCAAGAGTGTCGACATTATCTTCGGGTAAAATTTCTAATGATTTTTGCAAAATGATTTTTCCTTCATCATAGTTCTCATTGACTTCATGTATGGTTACACCGCTTATTTTCTCATTGTTTTTAATGACAGCTTCATGGACAAATCTTCCATACATTCCAGTACCACCATATTTTGGCAGTAAGGCGGGATGTGAATTGATTATTTTGAAATTGGATGTAAGCAAAGGAGAAAGTTTTTTCATATATCCTGACAAGAAAATATATTCACATTGATGTTCTTTAAGCAGCTTGTAAATTGCCTCATCAGGATTAGCGTCTGTTTTGGCATTGACAAGTTTACATGTAAGTCCATAATCTTGCGCTTTTTTGAGGACTTTTGCATTAGTATTGTTTGATATCACGAGGGCTATGTTAATTGGTAAAACTCCGTCCTTGACTGCTTTTACAATAGCATCAAGACCACTACCGTTATGTGATGATAGAACTGCTATATTTTTCATAAATCTACCTGATTTTTAAAGTGATAAGCGCTAAAATATTTGAAAGAACTGCAATGATCCAAAACCTGACTATAATTTTGTTCTCAGCCCATTTTTTCATTTCAAAGTGGTGATGGATAGGTGCCATAAGAAAGACTCTTTTGTTGCGGAGCTTGTAGCTTCCCACCTGCAAAATGACAGAAAGTGTTTCTATGACGAAAATAGAGCCTATCAGTAGCAGTAAAATTTCGCTTTTGCTTATAATGGCTGCATAGCCCAAAAAAGCGCCAATGGTCAAAGAGCCACTGTCTCCCATAAAAACTTCTGCCGGATGACAGTTGTACCACAAAAACCCGGTTAATGCACCGATGAGCGCACTGGCAATAATTGCCACTTCGCTTACTTCGAAGTGGGGCATAAGCAGGTAAGAACTGATTTTTATATTTCCTATAATATATATGATAATACTAAAGGTCGTAAGCGCAATAATCGAAGGTACGGTTGCAAGCCCGTCAAGTCCGTCGGTAAGATTCACTGCATTTGAAGTGGAAACGATAACCAAAACCCAAAGGGCAATGGCAAAGGCTCCCATGTCAATAAGCGGTGTTTTTAAAAACGGTACATACAAGTCAGTATTAAAATCGGCAAAATAGCATAAAAACAAAGAGATAATCAAAGCCGACACAATTTGTAATGCAAGTTTTGTTCTGGCTTTAAATCCTGCAAGGTTTTCATTTTTTTTGATTTTTGCATAGTCGTCTTGAAAACCGATTAGCCCAAACAGGAGTAGTGTCAGCAATCCGCCTAAAGCATAAGCATTGTCAAGACGTGTTGTAAGCAGCACAGCTATTATCGCGGCACCTATAAAAACGACACCGCCCATAGTAGGTGTAGAAACTTTTTCCTGATGCCTGTCGGGCGCCCATTCGTTTATAGGCTGTACGCTTGATGTTCTTTGTGCCCAGCGGATAAATTTCGGCATTAAATATAATGTAAGTGTTAAAGCAATGAAAAAAGCAATACCTGCACGAATAGTGATATAACCTAAAATGTTGATGTCAAGGAACTGGTGTATGAAATATAGCAAATAATTGTCCTGGTTTGGGTCTTGTTTATTTTTAAAAGTGACATTATAGTATAATCACATAAACAAAATTAATTATCATAGGAATAAAATTGAGTAAAAAAGCAATTTTAGTCATTACAGACGGCATAGGATATTGTTCAAAAACAGAGCATAATGCTTTTTATAATGCGAACAAGCCTACGTATGACAAACTTTTTAAAGAAGTTCCTCACTCTCTCATAGATACTTTTGGTTTAAGTGTGGGATTGCCAGAGGGGCAAATGGGTAATTCTGAGGTTGGACACATGAGTATAGGTAGCGGGCGTGTCTTATATCAGGATCTTGTAAAGATCTCTTTAGCTCTTAAGGATGGTTCTTTGGAAAAAAATGAAGTCTTGCAGGATTTGTTTGCCAAATCTGACAGATTGCATTTGATAGGGCTGATGAGTGATGGCGGTGTGCATTCTCACATAGATCATTTTATGGGTATAGCAGATATTGCTGCAAAGAACGGGAAAACGGTTTTTTTACATTTGATTACAGATGGAAGGGATGTTTCACCTACCTCTGCACAAAAATACCTTGAAGAAGTGAAAAAACATCTTAATGAAAATGTAAAGATTGCCACTATTGCAGGGCGCTTTTACGCAATGGACAGAGACAATCGTTGGGAAAGAGTCAAACGTGCATATGATGCCATCGTCAATGCAGAACCAAAAACAGATATGTCACCGGAGGCTTATATCGGCCATTCTTATTCTTTAGGTGAAACAGACGAATTTGTTGAACCAACAGCTTTTGAAGGGTATGATGGCATGCAAGAGGGTGACAGTGTACTGACTATAAACTTTAGAAGCGACAGAATGAGAGAACTTGTGACTGCTTTGGCTGACAAACATTTTACGCACTTTGAGCGACGTGTCGACAATATTCATTTAGCAACGATTACAGAGTATGACAAAAGTTTTCCGTATCCTGTAATGTTTAGAAAAGATGTTCCAAAAAATACTTTGGCTGAGGTCATTGCAAAAGAAGGACTTCGCCAATTACACACAGCAGAGACTGAAAAGTATGCACATGTGACCTTCTTTTTAAATGGAGGAATTGATGAGCCGTATGAGAATGAAACACGTGTGCTCATTCCATCTCCAAATGTAAAAACATACGATATGCAGCCTGAAATGAGTGCAAAAGAAGTGGGAGAAGCTGTTTTAAAAGCGATGGATGCGGATTATGACTTCATAGTAGTTAACTTTGCAAATGGGGATATGGTAGGTCATACAGGTAATTTTGAAGCGGCAAAAAAAGCGGTCGAAGCTGTTGATGAACAACTGGGTAAAATTTATGAAAAAGCGCAAGAGAAAGAGTACGCTTTTGTTCTTACAAGTGACCATGGAAACTGTGAAGAGATGAAAGATGAGAACGGTAATACGTTGACAAATCATACAGTTGGAAAAGTGTGGTGTTTTGTTGGTGCTGAGGGTGTAGATAAAGTAAAACCAGGCGGTCTGAACAATATAGCACCAACAGTCTTGAAGTTAATGGATGTGGAAATTCCTAAAGAAATGGATGAAAGTTTAGTTTAGAAAGAAATTAAAGGATAACAGATGAAATTTAGTGGAAAAAATGTTTTGGTAACAGGTGCAAGCCGTGGGATTGGTGCTGAAATAGCTAAGACTTTGGCAGGTTTTGGTCTTAAAGTATGGGTAAACTACAGAAGTGGTGCAGCAGAAGCAGATGCCGTAAAAGAATCGATTGAAGCAAATGGTGGAAGTGCTGCAGTCATTGGCTTTGATGTGACGGATGAAGCAGCCTTTATAGATGGTATAAAGACAATTGTGGATGCAGATGGTGAACTCTCATATCTTGTAAACAATGCCGGTATAACAAATGATAAGCTTGCACTTCGTATGAAAACAGAAGATTTTATGGCGGTTATTAACGCCAATTTGACATCTGCTTTTATAGGTTGTCGTGAGTCCATGAAAGTAATGCGTAAAAAGAAATTCGGTTCGGTCGTGAATATTGCGTCAATTGT
Organism: Sulfurimonas sp.; assembly: GCA_024762705.1. The sequence goes on along the minus strand of JANTGW010000003.1, from coordinate 14,025 downwards.
CGGTGAAACCGGTAATGGCGGACAAACGAACTATGCAGCGAGTAAAGGCGGTGTTATTGCAATGACAAAAAGCTTTGCAATTGAAGCGGCAACAAGCGGCATACGTTATAACACAGTAACACCGGGATTTATTGCAACTGAAATGACAGATGTACTCAGTGATGAGGTGAAAAAAAGTTTTACAGATAAAATTCCGATGAACCGTTTTGGAGATGCTAAGGAGGTTGCAGAAGCGACGGCATTCTTACTTTCAGACCATGCAAGTTACATAACAGGCGAAACTTTGAAAGTAAATGGCGGAATGAACATGGCATAAATCTTATCTAAGATATATATGCTATAATTACAGGATTTTAAACTTAAAAACAGGAGCTGTAATGGCACTTTTAGATGATATTAAAGAAGTAGTAGTTGAGCAATTAAGCGTTAACCCGGATGAAGTAAAACCGGATTCAAAATTCGTAGAAGATTTAGGTGCAGACAGCCTTGATGTTGTAGAATTGGTAATGGCTCTTGAAGAAAAATTCGACATTGAAATTCCTGATGATGAAGCTGAGAAGATTCAAACAGTTCAAGATGTTGTAAACTACATCGAAAACCACAAATAGTCAGTTTTTAACTTTGTTAAAGAGGGGTTTTTCCTCTTTGACGTCAAATATTTTTAACAGTTAATTATCCTATTGATTTTTAAAAATATTTTATTATTTTATGGAGAATATTCAATGAGAAGAGTGGTAGTAACAGGTCTGGGAATGATAAATTCAGTAGGACATGATAAAGAGAGTTCTTTTAAAGCAATCTGTGATGGTGAATGCGGTATAGATACTATTACTCTTTTTGATCCTGAGAACTTCAGTGTAAAAATAGCTGGAGAAGTAAAAGATTTTGACCCTGCAAGTGTAATGCCTCCAAAAGAAGTGAAAAAAGCAGACAGATTTATCCACCTTGGGCTTAAAGCTGCCAAAGAAGCGATGGAAGATGCTGCATTTTCTGAAGATGTTGATAAAGAAAGATTTGGGGTTAGTGCAGGCTCTGGTATCGGTGGGCTTCCATCAATCGAGAAAAACTCTATTATCCTAGAAACACGCGGTCCTAGAAGAATTTCTCCATTTTTTATTCCGGGTGCACTTGTAAATATGCTTGGTGGATTTGTTTCAATAGAACATGGCACGAAAGGACCGAATCTTTCAAGTGTAACAGCTTGTGCTGCAGGAGCTCATGCAATCAGCGAAGCAGTAAAAACAATTATGTGTAATGGTGCCGATAAAATGTTGGTTGTATCTGCAGAGAGTGCAATCACGGGTGTTGGTATCGGTGGTTTTGCAGCTATGAAAGCGCTTTCAACAAGAAATGATGACCCAAAACATGCATCTCGTCCATTTGATGCAGGCCGTGACGGTTTTGTGATGGGAGAAGGTGCTGCTGCATTAGTGCTTGAAGAGTATGAAGATGCCGTTGCACGTGGTGCTAAGATATATGGAGAGATCATAGGTTTTGGTGAAAGCGGTGATGCGAACCATATTACAACTCCTTCTCTTGACGGTCCTGCGCGTGCTATGAAAGCGGCATATAAAATGGCTGGAGAGCCAAAGCTTGACTACGTCAATGCACACGGTACATCTACGCCTATTAACGATAAAAATGAGACATTGGCATTAAAAGAGCTAGTAGGTGGCAAAGAGAACTGTCCTCCGATGAGTTCTATAAAAGGTCAGCTTGGTCATTGTCTTGGTGCAGCGGGAAGTATAGAGGCCGTTACATGTCTTATGGCTATGAGAGATGGTATTATTCCTCCAACTATCAACTATGAGACACCGGATGAAAATTGTGATTTAGATTATGTAACAGAAGGTGCTAGAAAAGCAGAACTCAATGTAGTAATGAGTAATTCATTTGGATTTGGTGGAACAAACGGTGTTCTTATATTCAAAAAAATCTAATTGATACTGACAAGGATTTAATTTGGCAACATACCTAGACTTTGAACACAAAATCAAAGATATTCAAGAAGATATTATCTCTGCACAGGTTCGCCATGACCTTGGAGCTGTTGAAGAACTGAAAAAGAAGTTAGATAAAGAGGTAGAAAAGATCTACAAAAATCTCTCAGATTTTCAAAAACTTCAACTCGCACGTCACCTTGATCGTCCATATGCTCTTGATTATATCAATCTTATTATGAGAGACAAGTATGAAATTCACGGAGACAGACACTTTCGTGATGATGCTGCTATTATCTGTTATATAGGTTATATAGGCGATGAAAAAGTTATGGTTATCGGTGAACAAAAAGGTCGTGGAACAAAGAACAAGCTTAAGAGAAATTTTGGTATGCCGCATCCAGAAGGCTATAGAAAAGCATTGCGCGCTGCAAAATTAGCCGAAAAATTCAATATTCCTCTTCTCATGCTTATTGATACTCCGGGTGCATATCCTGGAATCGGAGCTGAAGAGAGAAACCAAAGTGAGGCAATTGCGAGGAACCTTTTAGAACTTGCAGAATTAAAAGTGCCTACGATCTCCATAGTTATTGGGGAAGGTGGTTCAGGCGGTGCACTTGCAATTGGTGTGGCTGATAAGTTTGCGATGATGCGTTATTCTGTATTTAGCGTTATTTCACCGGAAGGTTGTGCTGCAATTTTATGGAATGACCCTAAAAAGGTTGAGACTGCAACCAATGCAATGAAAATTACCAGTGCCGATTTAAAAGAACTTGATTTGATAGATGATGTTATCAATGAACCTTTAATCGGAGCACATAGAGAAAAAGAAAAAGCGGCAGAAGCTCTAAAAGATTATTTTTTAGAAGAAGTAAACAAGCTTAAAGAAATGAGTGAAGAAGAAAGAATGGATGCCCGTTATGCAAAACTTACGAAACCAGGTGCTTTTAAAGAGTAGTTTAGCTACTCTTTTTCATCTTTTTTTATTTCTAAAAGTGGATCAAACTTTGGACGTTTAAGGCGTGGCGCCTCTTTTGAAAACTTTATAAGATCTTCTACTGTTTTTATATCTTCATTTAGATTCCCTAAACTTAGCAAGAACAATCCATAGGTTGTAATGACATCACTCATTGCTCTGTGATGTGTTGCATTAGGATTAAGCTTCAGTGTTTCATTTAAATATGAAAGTGCATATCTGTAAGAAATCAGAGTGCGTTCAGCAAGGGCCAAAGAACATATACTTCTGTTTAGTAGTGGTTCTAACCCTACTTTTTTAAGGCTTTTAGATATAAAACCATAATCAAACTTGACGTCATGTGCAACAAAAACTGCATTCCCCAAAAAAATCCTAAATTGTTCAAGAACATCTTTGAGCTGTGGAGCGTCAACTGTATCCTCAGCAGATATGCCTGTTATATCTGTAATGTGTGGATTTATTTCTTTTGTATGAACCAAAGATTCAAATCTGTCGATGATCTTCCCATTTTTGACTTTTACGGCTGCGAGTTCGATGATTTGATGTTTATCTATTTTTGAGCCGTTTGTCTCGATATCTACTATGCAAAACTCTGCTTCTTCAATGGGAATAAACTTCGTATCAAAGTAGTAATACCCCTGATGTTTTATTACATGTAAACCCTGTGCTTTCCACAACTCTATAGAGAGGTCCAACTCTTCATTGAGCTGCTCTTTGAGTGTTTTTAGCGAAAGACCACGAGAAGAGAGGCGCGAAATACTTTTGTCATCTAAATTGAAATTATTGGTGGGCATTGTGGATAAACTCACTTACTTTTTTTGCATCTTTTTTTCCATGGGATATTTCAACACCACTGCTCACATCAAATGCATAAAAACCATATTTTTTTAATTCTTTAATATTTTGGGGATTCAACCCGCCTGCAAGTATGATTTTTGAGCAGTCAATATCATCAAACCACTGTGTATTTATCTGTTTACCTGCTCCGCCATAGGCTTCACAATAGGCATCGACCAATCTATACTCATTAGCATATTTGAGAAGGTCTTCTTTCTTTTGTGCACGTATTACTTTAATATGAGGCACTTCAAGTGCATTATAAAAGGTACTGTCTGCTTCAAAATGAATCTGCGCCAAGGTTGCACCGACTTCTTTACATGTAAGATTGACTGTATTAGCGCTAACATTGACAAATAATGCTACTTTTTCGATAAAGGGAGGAAGTTTTTCAATGATTTTTTTTGCCTGCTGAGATGTTAGAAAACGCGGTGATTTTTCATAAAAGACAAATCCAAGAGCATCAGCACCGGCATTAATTGCCGTCATTGCATCTTCATAAGAAGTAATACCGCAGATCTTCGTACGCATTATATCTGTAGGCTCTTTATGGCTTGGGCTTTGCTTTCGTGTTTAAATACATAGCTACCTGCCACGACAACATCGACACCAACCTCTTTAAGTGCATGAATGTTCTTATCGCTGACACCACCATCAACTTGAATAAGACAGTTTGGATTGAGCCTTTTTCGCATTTCATCTAATTTTTTTGCTTTGGGAATCACTGAGTCAATAAAGCTTTGCCCGCCAAAACCGGGATTAACACTCATAAGTAAAACCATGTCCAAGTCTGCTAAAAGATACTCCAACTCTTCTGGAATTGTATTTGGATTGAGGACTATACAGGGTTTTATGCCAAGTGAACGAATTTTTTGAACAAGCCTGTGCGGATGCTTCTCTTCTTCAATATGAAAAGAGATATATTGCGGTTTTAAAGGGGCAAAAAGTTCTACAAAAAAGGTATTGTTCTCAACCATAAGGTGAATGTCAAGTGGTTTTGTGGCAGCTTTTGCAATTGCTGAGACAACAACCGGTCCTATAGTGAGGTTTGGTACAAAGTGACCATCCATGACATCAACATGGACTAAATCACATCCTGCATCACATATCTCTTTGACATCGCGTGCCAAATTTCCAAAGTCTGCTGAGAGAACACTAGGAGCTACTTGCATTACATTCCTTTAAATTGATGTGAAATTATAATCTAGAGTAGCTTTTATCTTGTTAAGAAAAATAAAAACTTGTCATTATCAAAAGATAAATCGACCTGAACACCTTTTTTACCCTCAGCAACCTCTAAAAGTCCATCAACATCATGGTAGGTTCTAGGAAGTGTAATATCTACACTGATATGCTCATCTGCGAGCAGAGTTTTAACTTTTCCGCCGACTATATTAACAAGTTCGGCTAATGTATCGAGTATCATCTCTTTATCATCTGTATTTTCACCTATAAGCAGTTCACATGCTTTTTTTGCTATTCCAAGAGGAAATACCAGCATGACCATACCGTCAATGTCACCATAAAAACCTATAGAACTGGCTATTTTGTCATTTTTGTCAGTAATTTCGATTTGATCAACTTTTGCGGCATCTTTGGTCGCTTTTGAGTTTGTCATCATCTCAATTGTTGCAACAGTGGCATCTATAAAGTTTGGAAGTTCTGTTACTAGGACTTTATTAAGAGCACGTTTGTTTTTTACAGCAGCAGCACTGCTTGCACCAAGCTCATTCAAAAGTTCTTTGTTCTGTAAAATATCGTCCATCTGTTCAAAAAACATTATTCCTGCATCTTCAAGTGTTTCTTTAAATGCAATGGGTGTTTTTTCAAAGGACATACCGACAATACAGATGGTGGCATTGTACTCTGCCGATGAAGAAGCAAGTTTTGAGAAAAAATTCAGTGCATGTATATTCATACTGATAACTTTATATGCGTCAAATATGAAGAGTCTGAATCCTACATTGAGTGAATTGTTATGATAGTCAATGTTGAAAGTAGTTCCTATTTCAGCGTCTAAAAAAGAAGAGACTGTATATATAACGGCATTTCCAGTTACTCTGGCGGCAATTTTCTGACCCATCTGGCCAATATAAGTGTCTTCTACGATTTCATCATAGGCATCTTTTACTTCTGCTTTTTGTAAAAACTCTTCTTCGCTTTGGGCAACCACAGGGTTGTGTCCGTTGTCATGCAGTTCTATTGCCAAAGCAGCTCTTTGCGATTTGTCTTCACTGTAGAGAAGAACATTTTTGTTTTTTTCTTTGAAACTGTCTGAAAAAAGAGATGCAATTTTTTGTGTTTTAAAAAGCGAAAAAGTTAAATCATTATCATAAAACTTTTTGATAGCTTCATACTTTTTTTTGTCATAGTCGCAAAAACCTACTACTATATGATTTGCAGCTCTGACTTTTTTAAACATTTTAACAAAAGTGTCAAGACCGTTTCTGTTGAAAAATATGACTTTTTTGAGTGAGACTAAAATCATTGAAGTATGACTTTTGATCGTTACATCTATATCTTCGATACTAAGTAGTGAAGCACTTGATGTGCCGTCTAGAAATCCTTGTGGATGAAACACTCCGATGCCATCTCGTATTACCGCTCTCATGAAACCTCCATAACTTTTGAGAAATCATCATATATATCACTTACATAATCAATTTGAAAATCAATAAAATCATTTAAACCGGCTTCAATAAACAGAGGTTTTGACAGAGTATAAAAAAGAAGTAAATGCATCCATTTTCCGAGTCTGTTGATAGCTTCATCTTCAGAAGGTCTTAGTCCGGATGATGCTTGAACAATTTGTGTAAGCTTTTGAGGCATTTCCCATTTTTTGGCAATACGCTCACATATGTCAAAAAGATCCATACCACATAACCTTTGCAAGATCGTATTTAAATCAATTTCATCTACACTTCTTAAAAGCTTCACATCTTCGAGTTTTTCACAAAACAGTGCTTCTGAGACTATAATGCTTGCCGGAAGTAAAGAGATGGAACTTTGAATGTCTTTGTCATCAATCTCGAGATGTGTGGTGATTTTTTGCCAATTTGCAGAGAGTTGAGCCTGTAGATCGTAAAAAGAGTTTTTGTTTAGGTTGAAGAGCTTCCATTTAGAAGGCGAGAGTAAAGATATCATATAATTATAGGTCGCCTGTTGTGATTTTGAGACACCGAGTATTCCGAATATCTGTGAAATGTCATTTACCTCATTGCGAAAACCATAAATAGGTTTATTGACCAGATCTGTTAAATATGCATTGAGAGCAGAGTCTTGTTTGCCTACTTGGGCAGCTTTAACCAAATCTCCTTCGTTGAGTAAAGAGATTGTTTCTTTTAAAATTTTTGGTGAGGGTGGTATTTTTTCTATAAATGAGTCTATTTGGTTTACTGTAATCAAGTTGTGCTACTTTTTATTGAATATTGCATATATTTTAGCTGGAATAAGATAAAATATATATAAAGAAAGTTCCAGCGTAAAAAATAAAGTTGGCTTAAGTTGTAGTTTTGCTTTTATTTGATACAATTCGCAACTTTAAAAATATCATTCAAGGATACTAAAATGGCAAGAAGATGTGCTATTAGCGGCAAAGGCCCTATGAGTGGGAACAATGTATCTCACGCAAAAAACAGAACAAAGCGTCGTTTTTTATTAAACCTAAGAACAGTGCGTATCACATTAGAAGATGGTACAACGAAAAAGATTAAGATTTCTGCAAAAGAATTACGCACACTTAAGAAAAATTCGTAAATACAGGAATTAGTTTTGAATCTTTTATCAAGGATTCGCAAATTCCTCAATTGGGAGAGTCCTCCCAAACCTGACCCCAAACTTCTTCCTGAAGTTTATTCCCATCTAAAAGCTTTTCGCTTACCTTTACTTCTAACTGTACTTGTAATGTTGATCGGTACATCCGGATATGTTATTATAGACAACTTTACTATAATGGATGCAATTTATCAGACAGCGATAACTTTTACAACCGTCGGCTTTGGTGAGATTGCACCCATTTCCAATACAGGAAGAATTTTTACTATCAACTTGATTATTGCAGGTTTTGCTGTATTTTCAAGTGCAATCGGTATTTTGGTTACGGAACTTAACAAGGGGCATATCGTTGCCATAATGAAGGAGAGAAGAATGCTGTATAAAATAGCAAGACTCAAAAAGCACTTTGTTGTATGTTATCATAATGATTATACAATCGAAGTAACAAAACAGTTGCGAAAAAATCACATTCCTTTTATTGTGATTGATCCCAGACCTGAAGTTCATGAGTGGGCACTAGAATATAAATATCCATATTTTTTACAGGCTGAACCACATGCCGAGCTTTCAATGTTAAAAGCCCATCTCTCATCTGCAAAAGGTTTAATAACTCTGTCTGATTCTATTGCTGACAATATTGCTTTGATCGCTTCTGTCAGACTTTTTGAAAAAGAGCATCATTTACCTCGTCCTTATTATATAATCTCATCTGCTGAGAGTATGAGTGATGTAGAAAAACTGAAAAAACTTGGTGCAGACACTGTTGTCTCTCCAACAAAGCTGACAGCACAACGTGTTTCAGCAATGGCAGCACGTCCAGATATGGAAAATCTGCTTGAAGAGTTTTTATATAAAAGTGACAACCCTCTAGATATGCAGGAAATTACAGTGCCTCGTTACAGCTGGGCAGTGCTGAAAAAGCTAAAAGAAACGCATATCCGTGAGATTGCAAATACTTCTATTATAGGAATTACAAGAACTGACGGAAAACTCATTGGCATGCCAAAAGGTGATACTTTAATAACAAGCGAATCCAAACTATTAGTAATAGGAACACAAGAGGGGATTAAAATAACAAAAGATTTGATTTCCAAAAGAGTCAAACCTAAGGAGCTGAAATTTGTATAAGTTGACAAAAATTGATGGTGGCGTTTGTGCTGCAGAAGGTTTTTATGCAGATGGTATAAGTGCGGGGTTAAAGCCAAATGGTGCCAAAGATATGGCCTTTGTCTACAGTGATACCTTATGTGAAATAGCCTCAACCTTTACAACAAACAAGATGACAGCTGCACCCATAAGACATTTTAGGGCAAAAGGAGAGTTTCAAACGAACTTTGTGCTTATCAATTCCAAAAATGCAAATGCTATGACAGGCAAAGCGGGTATAAAAGACATTGATGAAATTTTGGCTACACTGCCAAAAGAAGTTGCAAATCCGGTGATGAGTTCAACAGGAGTCATAGGTGTCAGACTTCCAAAAGAGAAGATCATAAACGGAGCAAAGCTTTTTGATCTGAGTAAAAAAGATGCAGATGCAGCAGCCAAAGCAATCATGACGACAGACACTTTTTCAAAGCAAATAGCTTATAAGATTGAACTAAATGACGGCAGTGCATTTCACATAGGTGCAATGGCCAAAGGGGCAGGAATGATTAATCCTGCTATGGCTACGATGCTGTGTTTTATTACTACGGATGCAAAAGTCGACAAAGCAGAAATGCAAAACATATTGAATGAAAATGTAAAAACGACTTTTAATGCGGCAAGTGTAGACGGCGATACCTCTACAAACGATACGGTTATGCTGTTAAGTAATGCAAAAAGTGGAGCATACAATAAAGAAGCATTCAGTAAAGCTCTGTATGAAATCATGCGCTTTTTGGCACGTGAAATGGTAAGAGACGGAGAGGGGGCTACAAAACTAGTCACTTATGAAGTCAGCGGGGCAAAAAATGATGCAGAGGCAGAGATTGTCGCCAAAGCACTCACAAATTCTCTGCTTGTAAAAACTGCTTTGTACGGCGAAGATCCAAACTGGGGAAGAATCGCCTCAACAGTTGGTGCAAGTGGTGCTATGGCAGAGGAAGAGACGCTACGTATCTCTTTTGAAGATGTTTGTGTTTATGACAGAGGCGAATTACATTTTGATGAGGCTATGGAGAGAAAAGCCGGCGAGATTATGAAAAGGGACGCATTTACTATTTACTGTGATTTAGGCATAGCAGATGGAAAGTTCACGGCCTTTGGTTGTGACTTGGGCTATGAGTACGTAAAAATCAATGCGGACTACAGAACGTAAAGATTTATTGCATAGCTTAAGATTATAGCGTCTGTGTTTATCTGAAATCTTTTTTTGCAAAAAACCATTTATGTTCTTTTAATACGACAGGTGATAGAATCGAAGAAAAAAAAAGGTATTGAAATGAAAAGAAGAACTGCATTAAAATTGTCACTGTTGGGATTAGCTGCTACATATGCATCAGCCAAAGAAGTATGTGGATTTACTAAAGAAGAGATGAAAAAAATAGTAAATACAATAAAAATGAAAAAGAAAGATCCTGCTCACCCAACTGCTGGAGAATTAAAGCATACTCCGGAAATTTCTCTTGGTGATGTTGATAAAAACGGTTATATGACTGTAAGTGTGGTGACAGGAGAAGATGGTCATATACACCCTAGCGTTGAAGGACACTGGATATATGAAATCGAACTGTATGCAAACGGGAAAAAAGTTGCATCTGAGTCTATTCAGCCCGTAATATCTACTGGGTATTTGGCAGCAAAAGTTAAAAAAGAAGGCTTAAAAGAGCTCCGTGCTGTGAGTAAATGTAGCTTACACGGGATATGGGAAAATACTTTAAAAGTATAAAAAAGATGTAATGTACAAGTTACATGTAATCATTTTTAAACTCTACATAGCGTGAAGCAGAAGCGTAAAGCTCTTTGATTTCATCATCATTCAACTCTCTGACAACTTTTGCAGGAGTTCCCATGATGAGAGAGCGCGGTGGAAAGACTTTGTTCTTTGTAACAAGTGCACCCGCTCCGACAATACTCTCCTTGCCGATAACTGCACCATCCAAAATAGTTGCACTCATACCGATAAGACAAGCTTTTTCAATAGTACATCCATGAAGCATTACCCGGTGCCCTATAGTGACATCATCTCCAATAACAGTCGGATTTCCATCACTCTTATCTTCTTTTTTATAATGGGTCACATGTATCATACTCAAGTCTTGAATATTCACTCTGTTGCCTATTTTTATATAGTGGACATCACCGCGGACGACACAGCCAAACCAAATCGAGCAGTCTTCACCACAGCTAACATCACCGATAACATCTGCAGAGGATGCAATCCAGGTTTTTTCCCCAATATTTGGAGTTGTGTTTTTATATACATGTAACATGGTTTTACTCCTTAGCTCTCAATAAAAAGACGGTTTACAAGCTGCTGTACATATGTTGAAGTCTCTTTTCTTGTTGCTTTTGCTATGCGGTTGACATAATCTTCGAGCAATTTATGGTTATTTATGACTTTTTCGCCTTCTTCAGGTTTAACTTTTATGTATGTACCGTCACTTTGAAGTTCATGTGAGAGTGCATTGTCAGAGCATTGTAATTTGAGTATTTGGATGATTTTGTTCTTTGCTTCTTCATCTTTAATGGCCGTTAAAAGCTCTATACGTCGCACAAGGTTTCGAGGCATCCAGTCGGCACTCGAGATATAAACTTCAGAAGCATCATTTTTAAAATAAAATGCTCTGGCATGTTCTAAATACTTTCCTAAAATAGAAATTACTCTGATATTTTCACTGATACCTTCAATCCCTGGTTTTAAACAGCAAATACCGCGAACAATCAGGTCGATTTTTACACCGGCCATCGAGGCTTTGTATAGTGCTCTGATGACATCATCATCAACCAGAGAATTTATTTTTGCAATAATCTGTCCGTTTTCTCCCTGTCTTGTTTCATTGTGAATGAGTGAAAGCAGTTTTGGCTTGATTTGTGAAGGTGCCATATAGAGTTCGTTTAGTTTCCCTTTTTTGCTAAAACCTGTAAGGAAGTGAAAAAAGCGTGTCAGGTCATTTGTAACAGCGTCCTTACTTGTCATATAGCTCATGTCTGTGTATATTTTTGCAGTTGAAGGATTGTAGTTTCCGGTACCTAAGTGTGCATACTGTTTTAGCTTTCCGTTTTTTCGTCTTGTTACCAAAGCTGCTTTTGCATGAACTTTGAAGCCTTGAATTCCGTAGATTACATGTGCTCCTGATTTTTCAAGTGCTTTTGCCCAAATAAGGTTGTTTTCCTCATCAAATCGAGCCTTTAGCTCAACCATAACAGTTACCTGTTTACCTGATTCACTTGCATCCATGAGGGCTTTTACAATTGGAGATTTTGTACCTGAGCGATAGAGCGTCATTTTGATAGAAACAACATCTGGATCCTTAGCCGCGTGTTGTATGAGGTTTACTACAGGCTCAAAACTTTCATAAGGATGGTACATCAAAACATCCTGTTTTTCCAAAATACTAAAAACATCTTCATTGTTTTCAAAAGGAGACAGGTTCTTTGGCTGAAATGTCGGGGCTAAAAGGTGTGCAAAGTTTTTGTTTGAGACTATCTGCCAGAGACTCGAAAGGTTTAAAAATGTATGGTATTTGTATATATCGTCTTTGTATACGTGCGCATGACGATTGAAGAAGTTAATAATTTCATCATCGGCGTTTGAGCCTACTTCAAGCCTTACCATTTCACCTTTACGACGAAGTTTTAGTCCCTCTTCTAGAATTTCCATAAAGTCATCTGCTTCTTCTTCTTCTATGGCTATATCAGCATTTCGTGTGACACGAAATGGTGCATATTTTATGAGTTCGTAACCGGGGAAAAGTTCATCTACATGTTTTTGAACAACACTTTCTATAGGAACATAAGTCCCAGTACCAAGTTCTACAAATCTGTTTAAAACACGAGGAACTCGAATGATTCCAAAACGTTCTATGTTTTCATTGTCAATATCACGCAGCTTTACGATCAGTCCGAAACTGAGATTGTTTAGGTGTGGAAATGGGTGTGTTGCATCAACGGCAATAGGAATAATTACCGGGTATATGTTTTCATTAAAATACTGGTTGAGCTTATGTTTGTCTTGGTTATTTACTTCATCATAGGTTTTTACACTGATACCATGAGGCTCAAGTTTCTTGAAGATCTCACTTCTACAGTGTTCTACGACCTGCTGTTCTTGATGCAGATAGCTTCTGATTTCACGAAGTTGTTGGAGCGGTGTCAGTCTGTCGGCACCGGAAACAATGATGCCTGCTGCAAAGAGTTTTTTCAGTCCTGCAACACGAATCATATAAAACTCATCAAGATTCGTACCGTAAATAGCAAGGAACTTTAAGCGTTCTAAAAGAGGCAGGGATTCATCCTGTGCCTGCTTGAGTACACGCGTGTTGAATTGTAACCAGGAAAGCTCCCGGTTCAGATAAAGATTTGGATTTTTAAGATTTATCATATTTTTTTAATCCTGAGCGGCTAATTTTTTCTTATTATAGCGAATTAGTTATTTTTATTTGATTACGCCTGTTCCATTCATGTTTGCTGCGTGATAAATCGTCACTCCGTTCTTTCTTCCGTAATACTCTAAAAGCAGTTTTTGCAAAGTAGGTTCAATGGAGGGAGTAAACCATGCATTGTTGCTGATGGCGATCATATACCTGACATCACCGGAATAAAGTTCTTTACATGTAGCTTCATAGCAGATGGCATTTCTAAATTTGATGCCTTTTATTGTAAAGTCAGTGGGTTTGTCGGCTGTAACGAAATCACTCGCACCGCTGAAAAAAGTTTCATTGATGAACTTTTGCGCAAACTTTGGCAGAGGAATATACTCGCCAAAGGGTACAAGCACCAATTTTTTTGCAACTTGATAGTCTCCATTACTGAAAATATAGGTGACATTGTAGTTCAATCCGTTTTCACTTAAAAGTGAGCCGGCAACTATGGTGATTTTTTTAGAGAATTTTTTGAGGTTTTCAATAAGCTTGGGATTTTTGTTCATAAACAAAGGAAAAACAGACTCGGGAAGAACGACAATATCATAGCCCTCATTTATGGCTTTTTGTATTTCCTGGTAAGCCATTAATACTGTAGGCAACAGCGACTCTCGTTTCCATTTTACATCCTGTGGTATCTGTGTCTGAACGAGCTTAATTTTGAGGGGTGCATCCGATTGTTTTGCATAACCATGGTTCAAGGCAAAAGCCAAAAGCAGCAACGGCAAATACCTATATGTTTTGTTTTTAATGAGTGAAGGCAGTGAAAGCGCGAGCAAAATAATGATAAGCTGATATTTGTAAACACCTATATAACTGTTGACGAAAAGAAGCTCTATCTTCATCCAGTTCCAGCCAAGAGGTTCTATAAAGCTGAGTCCACAAAGAAGAAGCGCTCTTATGTAAGGCTTGTCAGTTAAAGCAAGCGGTGCAA
>JANTGW010000002.1 GCA_024762705.1 Sulfurimonas sp. | reverse complement strand
ACAATAAAAATTACAAAAATAGATAACTTTATTAGCAAATATAGTATAGAGATAATATTTTTAAAACTTTATAATACTGTCATTAAAATATTGGAGAACGATATGCAGAAAAAAATATCTAAAATGTTAATTGCCAACAGAGGTGAAATCGCCCTGAGAATCATCCGTGCATGTAAAGAGCTCGAAATAAAAACAGTAGTTGTTTTTTCGGAAGCTGATGTAGAAGGTGTATGGGTTGCAAAAGCAGACGAGTGCTATCCTATAATGGGTAATCCTATCGAAGCTTACTTGAATTATGAAAGAATAATTTCAATGGCTAAAAAAGCTGATTGTGATGCGATACATCCTGGTTATGGATTCTTATCTGAAAGTGCCGAATTTGCAAAGGCATGTGAAGAAAACAACATAGTTTTTATTGGTCCAAAAGCAGAACATATAGAACTTTTTGGTGATAAAATGGCCTCAAAAGTTGCTATGAAACAGATAGGTGTACCTGTTTTAGAAGGTACTGACACTCCTGTTACAGATATTAAAGAGGGTGAAAAAATAGCCAAAGAGATAGGCTTTCCGGTTATCATAAAAGCTGCATTCGGCGGTGGCGGTAGAGGAATGAGAATTGTCAAACAGGCTAAAGAGTTCTCTAAAATGTTCGAATCAGCTACAAATGAAGCAGTGAAATACTTTGGAAAAGGTGATGTATTTATAGAAAAGTATGTTGAAAACCCTCGTCATATAGAAGTACAGATTGTTGCTGATAAATATGGTAATGTTGTACATTTAGGTGAAAGAGACTGTTCTATTCAACGCCGTCACCAAAAAGTCATAGAGATTGCACCGTCACCAAGATTAAACCAAGAAGTTAGAAAAGAATTGTATAGAGTTTCGACAAAAGCGATGTTCAAACTTGGTTATGAAAGTGTTGGTACTGTTGAATTTCTCGTTGATGATGCAGACAATATCTACTTTATTGAAATGAATACAAGGGTTCAGGTTGAACACCCGGTAACAGAGATTATAACAGGTGTGGACATCATCCAAAGAATGATAGAGATTGCTGCAGGAGATAAATTGAAATTCTTGCAAGAAGAGATAAAGTTCCGTGGATATGCAATAGAGTTTAGAATAAACTCAGAAGATCCGCAAAACAATTTTATGCCTACAGCAGGAACGGTTACAAAATATCTGACACCTGGCGGACCGGGTGTACGTCTTGATACAAGTCTTTATGCAGGATATGAGCTGCCTACTTGTTATGATTCAATGCTTGGTAAACTCATTGTATGGTCTTTAGACTGGGAAGGTGCAGTTAAAAAAGCAAAAAGAGCCTTGGATGAGTTTTATATAGAAGGATTTAAAACAAATATCGTACTGCATAGAGAAGTTGTAAGAGATAAAGAGTTTCAAGAAGGAAAATTCAATACAAGTTACTTAGATGGTAAGATGGAAGAATTCAATCTTGGCGGAGCATGTTTACTTGCTGAAGAAGAGAAAAAAATGTCATTTCTAAGCAGTATTATCAAAAAAATCAAAGATAATAATATAATAACAAGAAGTTAAAAGAGTGATGCTTACAAAATAAGCATCGCATCACCATAGGAGTAAAATCTATACTTTTCTCTTATGGCTTCTGCATAAAGTTTCTGTGTCTTATCTAGACCTACAAAAGAGGCTACAAGCATCAAAAGTGTTGATTTTGGCAGGTGAAAGTTTGTCAAAAGATGGTTTACGCGTAAAGGCTTATTGTGTGGATGTAAAAAAAGATTTGCCTCACCTTTTGTTTGATCTTTATGTCTTGCATAAAACTCTATGGTTCTTGTAGAGGTCGTCCCCACACTTAATACAGGTATGTTTGAATCCAAAATTTCTTTTGCCTCTTTGGAAATATCATAATATTCGGAATGCATAGGATGCTCTGTTATAATGTCAGCCTCTACTGGCTTAAATGTACCGCTTCCTACATGTAACGTCACATAGGCATGTTTATAGTTTTTACAAATCCTCTCGTGTTGCTGTGGTGTAAAATGGAGTGACGCCGTAGGTGCGGCAACTGCACCTTCTTGACGGGCAAATACACTTTGGTACTCATTAGCATCTTCCTCTTCATCAGCTCTTTGTATATATGGAGGGAGAGGAATATGTCCAATTTTATCTATTATTGGAAGCAGTTCTTCAAAGCGCAGTAGTATGCCATTTTGATAAAAATTGACTTCACGGCTTCCGTCTTCATTGAGTTTGTTAACTTTTGCCTTGAGATCGTCATCAAAAAAAAGCTCGGTATCTTTTTTAACTTTTCCCCTTACATAAACATTTACATCATGGGCATTGAGAGGTCTGTTTATAAGAAGCTCTACTTTACCGCCACTTGTTTTTTTCCCAAAAAGTCTCGCTTTTATAACTTTGGTATCATTGAATATTAAAGCACACTCTTTTGGGAGAAACTCTTCGAGATTATAAAAATAAGCATGGCTAATTGTGTCGGTTTTTCTGTCATAAACTAAAAGTCTGGCATGATCGCGGGGTGAAGCGGGATGGCTTGCTATAAGTTCCTCGGGAAGAGTGAAATCATAGCTTTGAGTACGTAATTCCTCGTTACTCACCTTTTTTCCCATTATCTACAAGTTCATCATAATCTTCATGATGTTCAACAGTTAGGTTGTTTTCATCTTCTTCATCATCTTCTTCTTCAATAGGTGGTGCAGGATTGACTATCTTTACTATTAAAATTGAGAGACCATAAAGTATAATCAATGGACCTGCCATTAGAAGTTGTGTAAGCACATCAGGCGGCGTCAGCAATGCTGCAACAATGAAGATTATGACAATTGCATACTTAAAAAATGCAGTCATCTGCCTGTCATCAACAAGTCCAAGAAGTGCTAAAAAGTAGGCAAAAACTGGCAACTCAAAAGCAAGACCAAAACCAAACATGATCTTTGTAAAAAATCCGACATAGTCTTCGATGTTAATAAGAGGAGTAAATTTAAAAGAACCAAAAGTAATGAGAAAATCAAATCCAAAGGGGGTGACTATATAGTAAGCAAAGAGAACCCCGACGAGAAACATAATTGTTCCACCGGCAATGAAAGGTATAATCATTTTTTTCTCATGTGCATATAGTCCAGGAGCTATAAAGAGCCAAATTTGTGAAAGTATAATCGGCAGGGCACCTAAAATTGCAGCAAAGAATGAAACTTTAAGGGCAACAAAAAATGCACCTCCGACTTGAGAAGTCGTAATCATTCCATCTGCTGCATGAAGAGACTTCTTTCCGACTTCTATGAGCGCAACATTCAGTGGTTCAACCATCCAATTTAGTATAGGTTCATGGAAGTAAAACATTACAAAGAACATAACTATTAAGCTTGCAGCTGATATTGCCAGTCTTTTTCTAAGTTCTACGAGGTGGGGTCTTAATTCATCAAACATCTGTATTGTCTTCTTTTTTATCTATTTTTTCTGTTTTTTTCTTTTTCTTTTTAAAAGTCACTTCTTGTGGCTCTTTAGGTGCTTTTTTGATATTTTCTTCACTTTCATCTTCTAAAATGTCATCTGTTAAACTTGTGAGTTTGGCACCGGCTTGTGCGGGAATATCTGCTGCCTTATTAAGGTTTTCACTGGCATTTAGCAGTTCTTGCTTGTATGCAAGTGCCTCTTGTTTTATTTCAGTCAGATTCATCTCTTCTTCAAGCGAGTCCTTTACTGTTCCTATTGTATTTTTAACATTTCTAAAAAATTTAGCAATTTCAACCATTGTACTAGGAAGCTTGTCCGGACCTAGAAAAAGAATAGCGATAACTGCTATGATTAGCATCTCTGTAAAACCCATACCAAACATATTTAGCCTTCATAGTTTATTGATAGCGTGATTTTATCCAAAGAATGATTAAAAAATCTTCAAGAAGTTAGAAATAATGCAATCTCGTCTGCTAAAAGATAATCTTCGTTGTATAAAATATTATTTTTAAGTTTTAGTTTCTGCTCATAAAGCAAAATTTCCGCTTTTTTAAGCTCATCAGCGGTCAATATATTTTTGTTTACTCCAACTACACAACGCAGTCCCAAAAGTATCTGTTCAACTCTCTTGTCTTCCTTGCTTAGAAGCTCTTCTTTGATAGCAAGCGGATTATTGATATATGCTTGTATGTCAGTTTGAGGGTAAAACCTTGTAAGACCTAATTTTCCGACAGCTCCGGCACCGGCACCGATATAGTCTTTATACTGCCAGTAGCCAAGATTATGGAGTGATTTGTAGGTTCCGAAATTACTGATTTCATATTGTTTAAATCCATGTTCTTGGATTTGTTTGAAAATCCATTTAGTAAGAGAAAGCTGCTCATTTGACATTTGTGGACGATTTTCAAAGGCAGTCCCTTCTTCAATCATCAAGGCATAGGCACTTATGTGATTGATTGGTAACGAAAGTGCTGTTTGTATGTCATTTGCAAGTAACTCTTTTGTATCGCCTAATGTAGCATAAATCAGGTCTAAAGAGATGTTGTCAAAACCTATTTCAGCTGCATTGTTCACAGCATCTATAGACATCTGGGGTGTATGTGCTCTGTTTAATATTTTGAGTTTTTCTTTATCAAAGCTTTGTGTTCCGAAACTGACGCGGTTCACTCCCAGATCTTTCATACCCTCAAGCCATTCTTTTGTGGCAGAATTTGGATTGGCTTCACTGGTTATTTCAGCATTTTTGCTGAGATATGGAGCAAGCAGTTCAAAAACTTCTTCATAGAGTTTTGGTGAGATAGTAGAGGGTGTGCCTCCTCCTATGAAAACTGTTTCAATTGTTTTTTTATTGGCTTGGAACCTGAGAAGTTCATGTTCGAGCTGCTTTTTCAGTGCATGCATGTACGCTTCTTTGAGATGAAACTTGTCAACATAAGAGTTAAAGGCACAGTATGAACATTTGGAATCGCAAAAAGGAATGTGAATATAAACTAACATAGTAAAATTATAGCCGGATAAACTTATTTTAATGGCTATTTTTGTATAATCGCGATAATTAATTACAGGTGCTTATATGAGTAAAGAAGAAATATACCGTCCTAATGTTGCCATGATAATCGTCTCAAGTGAGTATCCGCAAAAAAAAGATGTTTTTATCGCACAAAGAAACGACTTGACTGATATTTGGCAGTTTCCTCAAGGTGGAATTGATGAGGGTGAAGAGGTAACGGAAGCACTTTTTCGTGAAATGCAAGAAGAGATAGGTACCAATGCCGCTGAAATTATAGCCGAGTATCCTGAATGGATCTCTTATGATTTTCCTCCGAAAATTGCCAATACCATGAAACCGTATAAAGGGCAGACACAAAAATATTTTTTGCTTAAACTCTCAAAAGATGCAAAAATTAATCTTGATACAAAACACCCTGAATTTATAGATCATAAATTTGTAAAAATAGAAGATGTTTTGGACCTTACACCGCATTTTAAGCAGTCTGTGTATGAAGAGGTAATAAATTATTTTAAAAAAGAGGGGCTGTTGTAAATGTTGATAGTTCAAAAATTTGGCGGAACGAGTGTTGGTGATTTAGAGCGTATACAAAATGTAGCAAATCGAGTAGCAGCAACGAAAAAAGCAGGCAATGATGTAGTTGTAGTTGTTTCGGCAATGAGTGGTGAAACGAACAAATTGGTGGAGTATGCTGAGCATTTTTCAAAAAACCCTGCTCGCGCTGAGATGGATATGCTTTTAAGTTCAGGTGAAAGGGTGACAGCAGCCCTCCTTTCAATTGCACTACAGGAAATGGGTCTTGATTCTGTGGCTATGAGTGGAAGAAAAGCCGGAATAGTAACAGACAATCAGCACACAAAAGCACGTATAGAAGAGATTGACCCTCAAGCGATGAAAAGTGCACTTAAAGAAGGAAAAATAATCGTTGTTGCAGGCTTTCAAGGCGTTAATGCCGATGGCAATGTAACAACTCTTGGACGAGGTGGAAGTGATCTTTCAGCTGTTGCTATTGCGGGTGCGTTGAAAGCTGATTTATGTGAGATATATACGGATGTTACCGGTATTTTTACTACGGACCCACGTATAGAACCAAAAGCAAAAAAACTTGAAAAAATTTCTTATGATGAGATGCTTGAACTTGCATCATTAGGTGCAAAAGTATTACAAAACCGTTCGGTAGAACTTGCTAAAAAACTCAATGTTAATCTAGTAACACGAAGCAGTTTTAGCGATGAAGAGGGAACATTAATTACAAAGGAAGAAAATATTATGGAACAACCATTAGTAAGTGGAATTGCATTAGACAGAAATCAAGCACGTATCTCTTTGATGGGTGTTAAAGACAGACCGGGCATCGCCTCTGATATTTTTAACGCATTGGCTGATGCTAATGTTAATGTTGATATGATCATTCAAAACAAAGCCGTTGATGATACAACAAATATTGACTTTACCGTTCCTGTTGGGGATTTACATGATGCAAAATCAATCGTAGATACATTTGTGCAAAGCGGTGAGATTAAAGATGATTCTTACAATGATGATATCTGTAAAGTTTCTGTAGTCGGTGTTGGGATGAAATCTCATGCGGGTGTTGCTGCAAAAGCATTTTCTACTATGGCAAAAGAGAACATTAATATAAACATGATTTCAACTTCAGAAATAAAAATATCTATGGTTATTGATGAGAAGTATGCGGAACTTGCTGTACGTTCTTTGCATAATACGTATGAGTTAGACAAATAAGCGCCGATATGCCGGATTTTGCACAATGGAGCCTGGATGCTATAAGAGAAGAAGGCGGAAGTCTGAGCTGGTTGGAAGAGTACCGTTTTGAATGGTCTAAAACAACAGCATTCGCTCTGGAGCAAATTTTAAGCGGTAAAACAATTATTTTGATTACTGATGAGAAAAGAAAGTGGTTTGAATATTATATTTTAAGTTCTTTAAACGGTATGCTTTTAGAAAGACCGATGATACCTATTATCAGTATTGACAATATTTATACACACTACAACAGTGTAAGCGGCGGAGAAATGATAGATATCATAGATGACATGATTTCCCTTTCTTACAAAGATGATTATTTCTTCTGGTATATCGGAAAAGGTGATGACAAGCGCAGCGATATAGCAAAAAGAAAAGATGAAAGCTACTTTTGGATTTTTGATGAAGACTTTAACAATGCTTTTACACTGAAGTCATACGATTCAGATTTAGACATTAAACTTTTACAGCTTTACAAACTTTTTGACGCTTCTTTAAATGCGGCGATGTTTGGAGAGGTTGATGCAAGCTCATAATCCAATCAAAGGGCATATTCTTATTGCCAATGATGTAGGTATTGCTGCTGAGAAGCTTGAAAATGAACTACAGGGGTTTAGAGTAGTAAAATTTGTAGAAGATAATTTTAAAATTGAACATGCAAAACTGGTAACAGCAGAAGCATACATTAGTGAAGCACAGACAAAATACATTATTATCGCTGCAACAGAATTTACAGATGTGGCACAAAATTCTCTTTTAAAACTCTTGGAAGAACCACCTACAAATATAGAATTTATTATAATCTCTCCGACGAAATCTAATCTACTTCCAACTGTACGTTCCCGACTGCCAATACTAAAAACGCAACTACAACATACTGTTGCTGATTTGGATATTTCGCTTAGCAAGCTTGACTACAAAGAAGTTTTTGAGTTTTTAAAAACATATGCAAGAGTTAGTAAAGCAGAGGCTAAAGCTTTGGTTGAAGCGCTTTTTTATCGGGCAACTATTGTTGAAAGACTGATTCTTACACCAGCGCAATTGGATAATTTTGACAAAGCTTACAGGCTGCTTGATTTGAATTCACGACCGCAAAGTGTTCTGGCAATGCTTTTGATGAGTTTTGCACAGGAGAGATGATGAAAGTAGAAAAGCTGTCAAATGAGATAAATATAATAAACCAGTTGAAAAAGCTTGGGGTTGATGATGGCGGGATTCAAATATTAGCCTCAAAAGCAACTACTCATATAATCTATATACACGATTTACATGTAGGAGCTGCAAATATTTTAAAGCAGGATGCACTTTCTATTGGTGCTGATCTAGCAGTACCTCGTGGAACTGTTGTCGCTGCGAAACCGAGGGTTGACTGTATACTAATTGCAAATACAAAACAACTAAAAACATTGGCAAGAAAAGAGTTGGCACAGCCATTTGCATTAAAAGAACTGGCGAAAAAACTAAAAGAGTTCACGCAGGCTCAAAAGCCTGACTCAGTTGATATTATGGGTATAATTAATGCAAACAATGACAGCTTTTATGCAAACAGTAGGTTTAAAGATAAAGAGGCCATAGTTAGTATTGAAAAAATGATAGAAGCAGGTGCAGATATTATAGATATCGGTGCGGTATCTTCAAGACCGAATGCTCCGATAGTAAGTCTGGAAGAAGAGCTGGCAAGAATAGAACCAATTCTAGAGCTCATAAAGAAAGAAAAACTCTACAAGAAAGTGAAATTTAGCTGTGACAGTTATGAACCACAAGTAATTGAAAAAGCATTGCAAAGCGGTTTTTCGATTGTGAATGATATAACCGGTTTGCAAAATGATGAAGTATGCAGGCTTTGTGCTGCTTATGATGCGACGGCAGTTATCATGCATATGCAGGGCACTCCGCAAACTATGCAAAACAATCCTCAATATGAGAATGTATTAAGTGATGTGTATGACTTTTTTGAGCAGAGAGTACAAAAAGCCGAGAGTTTCGGCATTAAGGATATTGTACTTGATGTAGGTATAGGATTTGGCAAAAGAGTAGAAGATAACCTCATGCTGTTAAAAAATCTTGAACATTTTTTGACACTTCACAAACCGTTGTTAGTTGGAGCTTCAAGAAAATCTATGATAGATAAAATATCACCTTCTGGTGTTGAGGAGAGGTTACCGGGAACTTTGGCACTTCATCTTGAGGCCGTTAAAAACGGAGCTTCAGTTTTACGTGTTCATGACGTACCTGAACATCTTCAGGCACTCAAGGTTTTTAGAGCATTATCCCTCTGATCATAAAGTAAAGCATAGCGGCCAATATCGCAGTGGCAGGAACTGTAACTACCCATGCCGCTATTATTTTTTTGATGGCATCTCTTTTTACATATTTGACTTTTTTAACTCTTTTTATATGCTTTTTGGTTGCTTTTATAAGCTTTTCCTGCTCTTTTATTTGTTCATAAAGGGCTAAAAGTTCTTTATATTCAGATTCACTCTTTTGAGGTTTTTCTTCTAAAGATTTTGCTTTGTCTTTATATTGGTGCAATATCTCTTTTTCTTCTTCGAGTGTGTCAGTATCTTCTTCTATGGTAACGGTTGGAACATCCCTATGCAGGTACTCACGTAAAAATCCAACACCAAAGACTCCACCGATTGCAATATGTGTAGAACTTACAGGTAATCCTAATTGTGAAGCGATAATTACAGTAATGGAAGCAGCCATTGCTATACAAAAAGCTCTAATCTGATCAAGCTCGGTAATTTCACTGCCGACTGTTCTAATGAGTTTTGGACCATAAAGGGCAAGTCCGATTGCTATACCAAAAGCCCCCACACCCATTACCCATAGAGGAATTCCCGCTTTTGCGGATATGTCGCCATGTACTATGGCATCATTGATTGCAGCAAGCGGACCGATTGCATTTGCCACATCATTTGCACCATGGGCAAAACTCAAAAGTGCTGCTGCAAATATAAGAGGAATAGTAAAAAGTGTATTGACAGATTCTCTGGAGTTTTCAATTACAGTATGTTCTGCATGCAGATTTTTTCTTATAGCAAAGTAAACGGGAACCGAGATAATAAATCCTAGACTAAGAGCTGTTGAAAATGAAGGTTTATTCGTTACTTCTATATAAATTAAGGGTAAGAGGTTTAGTGTTTCAATAATTTGCGGCCATACCTTTTTGAGACCCTTAAGTACAATATATGTAACAAAAGCCCATGACATGATAGCAACAAAATAAGGGACATATTTTTGTGCCGCGAGAATCTTATCCTCTTTGAATATAATCGATTTTTTTATCGCAAGCAAGAAGAGTGCTGCAATAACTCCGCCTAATACAGGTGATATCACCCATGAAGCAGCTATTTTTGCCATTGTTGTCCAAGAGACTATACTAAAACCGGCAGCTGCAATTCCAGCTCCCATGACGCCTCCGACAATAGAATGTGTAGTTGAAACGGGTGCTTTCATCATCGTAGCAAAATTCAACCACAGCGCACCTGCTAGAAGTGCAGCCATCATTGCCCATATAAACGGATCAGGGTTCCCACCAAAAGCAGATATGTCTATAATACCTTTTTTAATGGTTTTAACTACTTCTCCACCTGCAATAAATGCACCGGCAGCTTCAAACACAGCAGCTATGATAATGGCCATTGTCATAGTCATAGCACGTGAACCGACAGCTGGACCTACATTGTTAGCTACGTCATTTGCCCCTATGTTCATTGCCATATAAGCACCAATCAGTGCAGCGATTGATAAAAATAGATTGTTAGAAACTTCGCCATTGATCAAAATAGCATAGGTAGAAATTGCAACAAGAAAAAAAAGAGCAAGCCCTAATCGTACAAAATCAGGACCGCTTCTTTTTAAGGCTTCGTTTTCAAGTTTTTTTATTGTCTGTATTTCCATTATTTGTCTTTTATATACGCTTTGATTATTTCTTGACGTTCAAGAGGCCTGTCTCCACCAGCACGTCCAGAAGTGGCTACATTATTTAGTTTTTGCAGCGTCTGCATAGATTTTTGGTCTGCAACTCTACCAAAAATTGTATAGCCGCCGTTTAGCCAGGGTGCAGGAGCTGTTGTGATGAAAAACTGGCTTCCGTTCGTGTTTGGTCCTCTGTTTGCCATTGCCAATATGCCAGGTTTGTCAAAAACAAGATTTGCTTTGAACTCATCTTGAAAGTCTTTATGCCAAATGCTTTCACCACCGCGGCCGCTTTCAGTCGGATCGCCGCCTTGTATCATGAAGTTATGTATGATTCGATGAAAGGCTATACCATTGTAATAGCCTTCCTTTACATGGGTCATAAAGTTTTCTACAGCCATTGGTGCAACATCAGGAAAAAGTTCAAGCTCTATGTTTCCTTGATTGGTCTCAAGAACAACATGTGGATTGTTCTCTTGTGCAAAGAGTAGAGTTGTAAGTAGTAATAATGCTAATAAAAAGTTTTTCATCATCTTGCCTTATTCTTCTTCAAAATCAAGGCATACGGAGTTGATGCAATAACGTAACCCGGTAGGTTCAGGGCCATCAGGAAAAAGGTGTCCAAGGTGAGCATCACAACTGCTGCATCTGACTTCTGTTCTAATCATACCGTGTGACATGTCTTTAACTTCTGTAACGGCATCTTCAATCGCTTCGTAATAGCTTGGCCATCCTGTTCCTGAATCAAACTTTGTGTTTGACTCAAAAAGCGGAGCACCACAGCAAATACATTTGTAAGTACCATCGTCTTTATTGTCATAATATTTTCCGGAAAATGGTGCTTCGGTGCCATGTTGGCGACATACATAAAAAGCTTCAGGACTCAGTTGCTTTTTCCACTCTGCTTCACTTTTTGTTACTTTCATTGTCTTCCTTTGGTTGTTACATGTAGATTTACAATATGATAGTATATCAAGTGTATTTAGTTTTACATATAAAATGAAGAGTTTATAAAAAAATTATGGAATGTATAAATGTGAGAGAAGTGGGCATCGCTTTTAAAAGCAATACCCGAGAATGATTATTTACCAGCTGCAACGCGGTCTTTAAGACCTTTACCAGCTTTAAACTTAGGAACCATTTTATCTTGAGTAGTGTAAGTTTTATCAGTACCTGGAACTTTACCAGTTTTACCTTTTTGTAATGCTGCTGCAAAACTACCAAAACCTACTAAAGAAACATCTTCACCTTTTACCAATGCTTCGATTACTGCTTCAGTGAAAGCTTTGATTGCATTTTCAGCTTCTACTTTAGTTTTGTAGTTCCCGTGTTCTTGTACTAACTCAACGAATTGTGCTTTATTCATAAATTTACCCTTGGATTAAGATTTGCCCTGAAATAATTCAGCTACAGATACTTTATAGTTTATTTGCTTAAATTTTTCTTCTTTTTAGTGTATTTAAGAAGAAAATCTGAAATTTTTGTTTCTTTTAGTCCATATTTAGCCTGTTTTAAGAGCTTTTTGAAGTTAAGAGTAGTTTCATGCGTCATAATTAAAGTTGATAAATCTTTAATTTTTTTGTATTTATTTGTTGATGTTTGTATGGATAAGAATACATCTTCCAGACCATCTCTTTCATTTTTTGTCAGTACACCCATTACACTACTCCTCTAATTTATTGATTTTTCTCACAACTCTAATGATTTCATCATCATCTAATTTACCTAACATTTTCATGACTGTTGCAGCTGCTTGTGGTTTGGCCCGTCCCAGTTTCCAGTCTTGGTATGTACGCATAGAAATCCCCAAACTTTTTGCCATCTCTTTTAGAGATATTTTTTTCCCATTGTTTTGAGATTCTATTGCGTTGTGTAGGATATTAAATAAATCATTAATTTGCATGAATAAGATTATACGGATTTAATACTTAAATATACATTTTATTTAATATAAAAACTTAAATATTGTATATAATATCTTATTTTATGTATATTAAACAATCTAAATTGTTTATTATATGTATTAATAATTATATTATATACGGTTTTCCGTATAAAAATTACATGATTGTTTTTATAAAAAAGAAGAAAAATAAAATATGTTTATTCTTCTTCGATAGTTATGGATTTTGCGACAGGATGAAGGGTTATAATATTTTCTTTGATTTGCAGATAAAAAGGAGTGTAGGCTTTAGCGTCAGTTTTATATACTATTTCATGGGTCTCATCAATGGTAAATACAATTTTATTTAGACCTTTAAAAGGCTCTTGAACTGTGATTTTTGCATTTTTGTAGGAATTTTGTATTGCTTCCTTTTCACTTTTGAGTTTGTTGATCTCTTCTTCGATTTCTTCGATTCGGCTGAGGCTGTGTCTTTTTGCTTCTTCTAGTTTGTATTTCAGTTCTTCAAGATCATTTTCTATAAATTTAAGTTTACTTTTCAATATAGGGATATCTTGATAATTGATTTTAAACAAATTGTCTTCACCGCTTACAAGCCGGACAGTGATTGAATTTGAAGCATAAACTTTGAGATTGTTTTTTACATGTCCTATAGTTACATCCTGCGCATATACTGAACCGCCAATGGAAGATTCGATATCTGCTTTAGTAGCATAAACAATCCCGCCTTCAAGGAGCTTGATTTTTGCTTCATGGCATCTCACTGTTCCTTTATGCCTGTTAATGGTTGCATATTTGGCATATTGAACAGAATCCTGGTGAGTGGCTCCATCAATTTCAAGAGTGACTGCTTCAAGACGACTTTTTGCACCAACAAAACCGTCTACATGTATTCTCTCGGAAACTAGGGTGACTCCCTCTTTAATTGTATCTCTCGCTGTGTCATGTTGTGTGACAACGACCTCTATATTATTGTCTTCAAGGTCCTCAACAAGATCACGGTGTCTCGATATCTCACTAATCTTGATACGGTTGTCGACAAGGAGCTCCGTTCCGTCATAATGAACATAACCACGTACTTTACTGACATATTTTTTTGTTGTTGCTGTTTCTATGATTTTGATTGATTTTTCGTCAATGCGTGCCTGCAGGTCATCCACATTATTGGCAAAATCTGTGTCTATATACTCTCCAAAAGCATTCAATCCGTTTTGTCCGTAAATTGGTTTTTTGTATTCAACTAGAAGTTCATTCTCTTCGACCTCTATTACTTCACCTGTATGTTCTTTTTCTTTAAACCAAAAGATAAGTTTACTGGGGCGGGTAATAACAGGTTCTATTCCGTTAAAAAGTGGAATTTTTACACGTTTTATGAATTTTCCTGCATATATGTACTTGACTAATAGTTTCAGGTACTTTTTCATATCTTCATCAAAGATGTTGACTAAAATTTTATTATAAGCCTTGATTTTATTGAACTCTTTAAAAAGCATTTTTAACAAATCAATGGGTTTGTGTGTTTTATAAGGAATCTTTGAATCAGGTGACAATATGAGAGAAGGCTTGGCGGAGTGCTTTGAAAAGTCAATAGTATACTCAAGCTCAAGTTCTGTTTTTTCTTTTTGCATGGCCGTTATCGTGAAAAGCTGATGAAATTCTATATGTTCATTGAGTATCCGTTCTTTGTCCATGTACGTTTGCAGTGTTTCTTTTGTGTGAAGTTCAAAATTGTCACTGGCATTGCTTTTTACATAAGTGTCTATTTTGCTGATGTTAAAGTCGCATTCAGAAAGAGGGATGAGGTTTTCTTCAGCAAAGGCTTTAAGCGCTTCTTCTATATAGCGTGTTTTTATGATTTTGTTTTGTACTTTGGACATATGTTAGTACTCTAAGAGATCACTGTAATCATATTTTGCAAAATCCAAATATAACTTACCATTTTGTTTAATCACTCTTACGTCACTGTCATATACTGCTAAAAATCTTTTTTTTATGATTTTTCGTTGATATGGTTCTAAATCAAGTGTTTTAAGATATGTTTTTAGTTCAACAATTTGTTTGTCATTTTCAAGGTTTATTGCTTTTTGTGTTTGAGGCAAAGGCTCGACATCATGTATTGCATTGTTGTCTTGAGCAAGAAGCTTTGTGTTTAAGAGTTCTAAAACCTGTTTGAGCTGTTCATCTTTTGTCGCATATACTTTTTCTATTTTACTCATCTCATCACGTAACATCTGCTCTTTGTCATCTATGAGCTTATCTATCTTTTCTTCAAGTTGGACAATTTTTGCTTTGAGTTGAAGATTTTCTTTTTGATATAAGGATAATACCATTGCAACGGTTGTTTTTGATTTTGCAGGTGGTGTAGTTTGTTGAGGTGTTTGTGTCGGTATATTTTCTTCAGGAACAATAATATAAACAGTATCATCTTCAACTAGGTAGTCGAGTGTTTTGTTGCGAAGTTTTGAACTAATCATCTCTTTTGACATTTTGAATTTCTTTGAATATTCATCAACTGTGAGTTTCATCCATCTTCCTTTTTTAAGCGCTTGTTAATATTTATAAACTGGAGGGATAATTATACCCGATTTTCTGAGCCATACACGGTAGCCTTTTTTTTCATTGTTATGTTTGTCTTTAAATGTGAAAAGAGCAGACTTTTTGAACTCTCTTTCTTTAAGCAGTTGATTATACTCTTTGTGTACACTTATAAAACGCTGAAAATTATAATAAGCCTCATCGGAAATCATAACTGTAGAAATATTAAAGTCCTTGATTTCTAAATATCTTGCACAGTCATTAAGCCCTGTTCCTATAAAGTTTGTATGCCCTAAAATATCTGTAAACTGGTTGATTTTTCCTGTATGCACTGCTATGCGTAATCCCTGAAAATAAGAAAACTTTTTTGAAAGTTGTTCTGAAAAATGATTAAAACTCAGTCCTAAAATTGTTCCATAGCCTCTGAACTTCGGTGTGAGTATGCAATAAAATCCATCGCCGGTCGGAATATATCCGAGTATGAGTTCTTCTAAGGGAAGTTTGGCATTCTCAAGCACACGTTGTATGATTTTTTTATAGCTGCGGGTTAGAAAATTGATGATTTCAAGTTGTTGCTTTGTCGTGAGTATGGAAAAATTAATGATATCTATTAAAACTATATCAGTATTAATTTCTGCATTACTGCTCATTTTCAGATCCTTTGTTGTTATGATTTTAGCATAAAGTTCTTTTAAATGAACTATATATTATAATTACAAAATTAAATTTTTTGGGGAATTATTATGAGTAAAGGTGTACTTGATATTGTGAAACCTGGGGTTCTTTTTGGTGATGATGTTTTAAAAGTTTATGAACATGCTAAAGAGTCAGGCTTTGCCTTACCTGCTGTGAATGTTGTAAATACTGATTCCATAAATGGTGTTTTGGAGGCTGCAGCAAAGGCGAATTCACCTGTTATCATACAGTTTAGCAACGGAGGTGCTTCTTATTATGCAGGCAAAGGGCTTAGTAATGATGGAGAAAAAGCAGCGATTGTCGGTGCAGTTGCCGGTGCTATACATACACATATGATGGCAGAAGCATACGGAGTCCCGGTAATTCTCCATACCGATCATGCCGCTAGAAAACTGCTTCCTTGGATAGATGCTCTGCTTGAAGCCGGAGAGAGCTATTACAAGACACAGGGTAAACCACTTTTTTCTTCTCATATGCTTGATCTTTCAGAAGAACCTTTAGAAGATAATATCGCTACATGTAAAGCCTATTTGGAGAGAATGAGTAAGATAGGGATGAGCATCGAAATCGAACTGGGCGTGACAGGGGGAGAAGAAGACGGTGTTGACAATACAAATATTGACAATGCTCTTTTATATACGCAACCCGAAGAAGTGGCTTTTGCATATAAGGAGCTGAGTGAAGTCTCTCCAAACTTTACAATCGCAGCTTCATTTGGAAACGTGCATGGGGTATATAAGCCAGGAAACGTAAAACTGACTCCTAAAATACTCGATAATTCCCAAAAATATATTCAAGAAAAGTTTCATACAGAAGAAAAACCGGTAAATTTTGTATTTCACGGTGGTTCAGGTTCCCTGCCTTCAGAGATAAGTGAAGCGATAAGTTACGGGGTCATTAAAATGAACATTGATACAGATACACAATGGGCGACTTGGAACGGTGTTCGCAAATATGTTGAAAAGTATCATGACTATTTGCAAAGCCAAATTGGAAATCCCGAAGGTGAAGACAAACCGAACAAAAAATATTATGATCCGAGAAAATGGCTGCGTGCCGGTCAAGAAGGGTTAGTTGAGCGTGTTATTCAGGCCTTTAAAGACCTTAATGCAATCAACAGAAACTAGGCATTTAGTTTCTTATGAATATCTCTGATACTTTTTGTATCAGGGTTTTTTGCATAATGTACATGTAACAGCTGTTTGAGTTTGTTCTCATTAAATCTCCAAAAATGCTCTTTGTCAAAATCTTCGTCTTTCATTACCATTTCAACCAGCTCTTTTTCGCTAAGTTCTCCATTGCTACCTTTGATGATTTTAAAAATCAAGTCCATGAGTTCTGTTTGTGCCTGTGGGGTAGTGTCATCATCAGCAAGTGTTTCATTTGGCATGAACTTGTAAACCTTCCAAATACTCAGAGCAAGCGCAACTATAAAAGCTGTCATCATCCAAGAAGAGAGGGATATATCCATAAATATCCTTTTTTTGCTCAATTATAGGCTTATTTTGATAAAATTCTTTTTATGAATGATAAAGTATTTACCAAGCCGATAAAAAAACAGTTTGAATTTGATGAAGAGGTAGCTGCGGTCTTTGACGATATGCTTGAGCGCAGTGTACCTTTTTATAAAGAATCACAGAAAATTACAGAGTTCTTTGCCCTGAAGAACTTGCAAGAGGATGGAAGAGTCTATGATCTTGGCTGTTCAACCGCTTCAACATTGTTGCAAATTCATAGAAAGCTCACCAAGCCGGCCAAACTCATCGGACTAGATAACTCAGAAGCGATGCTCCAACGTGCAAAACAAAAGTGCGAAGCATACGGTGCTGATATAGAAGTCTGTAATGCCGATATATTGGAGTATGATTATCAAGATGCAGATGTCTTCATCAGCAACTATACACTGCAGTTTATCCGTCCACTTGTGAGAGAAGAATTAGTAAAAAAAATTGTAGCTTCTTTAAAAAAGGAGGGTGTTTTCATATTTAGTGAAAAAGTCATCTCTCATCATCCAAAGCTGAACAAAGAACTCATCGAGTGTTATTATGATTTTAAAAAAGAGCAAGGCTATTCGGAATATGAGATCATGCAAAAACGTGAAGCGCTTGAGAATGTACTTGTTCCTTACAGTGAAGAAGAAAATATAAAGATGGCATTAAATGCAGGTTTTTCACATTGTGAAGTATTGCTTCGCTGGGCAAACTTTGCAACTTTCATCGCTATAAAGTAACAGAAGCCTACCAGACGTTCTTTTGTACTTTTGGCTCTTCTTTTACAAAGAGACTTTTGACTTTTTTTGCCCCTTTTTTTATCTCTTTACCCATCGTGTCATAAGTGATGATGTCATCTTCTCCGCACTCTTTGTGGTAGTACCCCTGCAGGTCATAATACTCTTTACAGTCGCTGTAGTATTTTGCAGAAATACCGTGTTTGTTGACACAGCCGTTAAAAAGTATGCTAAGTAAAATCAATAAATATATTTTAATCATAATGACTTCCAAGCACTTTGCATACCTAAACTTTGAAACTCTCTTTACTTTTACAGAATTCTGTCAAAAAACACTCGTCACATTTGGGATTTTTTGCCGTACAGATATATCTTCCAAACAAAACCATGGCCTGATGCAGTACATGTAAGTCTGTTTTGAACTTTTTGACTAAAGTGGCTTCGGTTGCTTTTGCTGTTTTGTCATCACTCAGACCAAGTCTGTGGGCTACTCGAAATACATGGGTGTCTACTGCCATAAGGTTTGCACCTGTATATTCTATCATCACGACATGAGCGGTTTTTTGTCCTACACCTGCTAGTGTTTGCAGATCTTTTTCATTCATAGGAATTTCACCATTATAGACTTCAACAACACGTTTTGCCATAGCTATGATGTTTTTTGCCTTATTATTAAAGAATGAACAACTGTTAATAAGTTTTTTGACATCTTCTATATCCGCTTGTGCAAGATCATGAGGTGTCGGATATTTTTCAAATAGTGCAGGTGTGATGAGGTTGACCCTTTTGTCTGTGCATTGTGCTGAAAGAGCTACTGCGATGACCAATTCATAAGCATTTTTGTAGTGTAGTTCAGTAACAGCATCGCTGTAACGTTCCACAAATCTCTTTTTTATCTCTTCGATCTCTTTTTTTGTTGCTTTTTTCATAGATGTATTTTAGCAACTTATATGTTATAATCAAAGCAATGACTTTTTTGAGGAGCAAAAGATGGGTATATTTTCACTATTTTCAAAACAAAAAAATGTTAATCCCGATGATGGGAACAAAGAAAAAGAGGCATTGTCTTTACGTATGGATAAGGACTTCTTGACTGAGGTTACAGACAGCAGTGACACAATGCTGCTTTATTTTTTACAAGATGAAGGCTGGATAGGCGCAAATAAAACATTTCTTGATACCATGAATTATTATGACATTAATGATTTCAAAAGAATGAATGAAAGCATACGGGACCTTTTTTTAAACGAAAGTGAAGAGATATTTACAGAATCCGATAAAAGCTGGCTTGATTATATAAAAAAATATAAAAACAATGGTTACAGCGTGAGTATGACTGATGGAAAAGGAAATCTGCTTAGTGTAGAAGCAAAGTGCCATAAATACTCTCATGATAATAAAATGTATATCTTGGAACTAAAAGATGTTACAAGTTTACAAAAAGCACGACTACAAACCAAAGAAGTCGAGAAGCTAAAAACAAAATTTCTAGCAAACATAGGGCATGAGTTTAGAACTCCTATGAATGGAGTTCTCGGTTTTGTTGAATTATTAAAGTCAACAGAGTTGGATGACAATCAGCGTGAATTTTTAGACATGATCGATTATTCTTCAAAAAACCTTATGCATAATATTGAAACACTGCTGGATTTGTCACAGCTTCAAAGTGGTCGTCTTGAAATGGAGAATGAACCTTTCAACCTTTTAGTGGAAATGGAAAAATTGATTTATACATCTTTTGACAAAGCAAACAATAATGGTGTTTCTGTAATGAGTTTTATCGATCCAAAACTGCCTCAGGAATTAGAAGGAGATGCAAGAAGAATTCTCCAGGTTATGCACTCTATAATCAATAATGCAATAAAATTTACTGAAAATGGCGGAAAAGTTGTTATAGAGGTCAAACTTTTAAAGCGCTCTCAAAACGGAGAATGTTCTATAGGTTTTGGAGTAAAAGACAATGGACAGGGCATGTCACAGGAGCAAATTGCACTTATGGATGAACCGTTTACTGCAGGAAGCCATGCTGATGAACGTCTGGGCATTGGACTGAGCCTTTCAAGTGGTTTGGTAAAATTGATGGGCTCGGAGTTGCGTATCAATAGCGAGCTGGGTAGCGGCACCTATGTAAATTTTGTTCTGGACTTTAAAGTATCACATGGGCAAAATTACAGAATGATGCCAGGGAAAAAGGCAAAAGTGCTTTTACTGGATAAAGAAAAAGTCGATGATGCAAACTTTTTAACTACATATTTACGTTCTTTTGCCATAGATGTTAACAAAGCTTCCGAACTCAGTGAAGATATATATGAAGATATTGACGAACTTTATATTGTGGCCAATCAAGATGATTCATCATGGATGCTTGATCTTGCAACGTATACGAAAAAAGCACCTGTGGTTTTGCTCTTAGATGAGGAGGAAAAACTACAGACAAAAATGACACATTTAGTTGATGGGGTGATACATAAGCCATTATTGGCTAGTTCTGTTGCTAAGCACCTTTATATGGCAAACAGTTTCAAATATATCAGTAAAGATAAAGATGAGTTGAAAATCAAAGAGAAAATCGATGCTTTGGTCGTTGAGGATAATCTCATCAATCAACGTCTGATTAAAATACTGCTTCAAGAGTATAATATAAATGTATCTACCGCCTCTAACGGACTTGAAGCTGTTAAAATGTATCAAAAGAAAAAATACGATATAATTTTTATGGATATAGATATGCCTTATATGAATGGAATCGTTGCAACAAAAGAGATAAAAGATATGATGCTTTTGAAATCGCAGGCTCCTATTGTAGCACTGACTGCTATGGCAATG
>JANTGW010000001.1 GCA_024762705.1 Sulfurimonas sp. | reverse complement strand
TTGAATATACTGGAAATAAATATAAAAATAGAGTGAAACAAGCGATACAAAAAAAACAGGATTTATTAAAATATTCTAACATTTTAGTCAGTGAACTACTCATGGTGTTTGAAAATTTTGGTCTGGATAAATTAGATAAAATCAATAATATTGTAATAAATAACAAAAAGCTTGAAGCTATCTATTTGATTGATCATGAAAATGGTTTACAGATTGGCGATACGATCATCGATGCACAAAAGCGTTATTTGTATGTTCCATCAAAAGAAGGAACCGATCACAGTTTAAGAGAATATTATTTTATAGCAAAGGAAGCATCCGGAGAAGATTATCTTAGTTCTAGATATATTTCAAAAGCGAGCGGTAATATGTGTAGAACATATTCGAAAGTAATTACATTTAAAGCTAAAACCTATGTAGCCTGTTTTGATATTGTAGATTGAGATGATGTTTCAGTAAACGAATTTGCATACCATAGGATAAATAGGTATGCAAATTCGAATGTTTTTATGTATTGAAAGTTTTATTTATATTCTTCCGCCGGCTGCAACACCCCAAGTAGTTCTCCATCTGGTCTTTACCAGTGAGATACCCATGATAGCAACTAGAACAACACCGGCAAAAATCATAAATCCTGCAGAATATCCATCAAAAGCACCTTTAGACCAACCAAGTGTTTTTATGAGTGCCGTTCCGCCAAGGCCACCTGCTGCACCAATGATACCTGTCATAATTCCGATATCTTTGCCAAAACGTTGTGGTACCAGTTGGAATACTGCTCCGTTTGCCATCCCGAGATTTGCCATGATTAGAAAAAGTACAATGATTGCAATCCAAAATGGTAAAGTCATAAGTGCATTTACAACTGCCAAGAGTGTAACTGTTCCAAAGAAAATGTAAAGTGATTTTACACCACCCATTTTATCTGCGATAGCTCCACCGACAGGTCTTAAAACTGCACCTGCAAAAATTGTGAGTGCCCCGAAGTAACCTGCTATTACCTTGACATTTGGTTCATTGAAAACATTCACGCCAAAACTGCTCATGTCAGCTTGGTAAGTGTTCATAAGATAGACTTTCATGTATCCGGCAAATCCGACAAATCCGCCAAAACTCACTGCATAAAAAAGGTTGAACCACCATGTATCTTTGTCTTTTAATAGTTTTGCATAATCTTTTAGTTTTTTAGGACGCGGAGTGTAAACCTCTTTTGGTGCGTCTTTTGCTAAAAAGATATAGGCGATGAAAATTATAGTAGATAAAACAGCACCTACTAAAAAAACTGACTGCCATCCCCAAAGCTCTGCGATTTTTGGAGCAAAAAGGAAGTCAATAACAACACCGATATTACCGGCTCCGGCAATTCCAAGAACAACACCTTGGAGTTTAGGCGGATACCATTGACCAGCCTGAGGCAGAGCAACTGCAAATGATGCACCTGCAAAACCAAGTCCGAATGCCACTATCAATAATTCATTATATGTTATAGAAGCGCCTCTGAAAAAGGCATAGAATAAAACTGAAATAACCACTGCCTGACTCATAAGAGCTGTTTTTTTCGCACCAAACTTATCTACACCGAATCCTAAAAGTATTCTTAATAGTGCACCTGCAAGGATAGGGATAGAAAGCAGTGTTGCTTTTTGTCCGGCACTCATAATGAAACCCGTTGCAGCTAATGACTCGGAAATTTCCGTTGAAAGTGGTCCGAGCATTGTCCATACCATGAAACTAAAATCGAAATACAAAAAGGCTGCAAAAAGTGTTTTTGCATCTCCTTGACCTTTGAGGGCTTTTAAACTTGCCATATATTTTCCTTATATGATTTAAAATTACATTAAATCTTGTTTGTTGAAGGAAGTATAACACTGTTACATCTTAATTTAATCGCACTATTGTATAAAATTTAATCAGTCAAAGTTTAATTTTACATTAAAGAGGAGCTATAATTCTTACATATTAATACACGGATATAATTGATGCAAGAAAATATGCAAACACCATTAGAGAATTTTATAGATTATAAAGCAGATACCGGAATGCAATGCGGTAACTATTCTATAGATATACCACCTTTACAAGAAGGAGAACAGTATAGGTTTCATTTTGATGCTGTTGCCTGTGTGGGATGTCGTTGTTGTGAAGTTGCCTGTAATGAACAAAATAACAATCCTGCTGACATTAAATGGCGTCGTGTGGGTGAAATGGAAGGGGGAGAATTCCCTGCATTTACTCAAATGCTCAATTCTATGAGCTGTAATCACTGTATAGACCCGGAGTGCCTCATTGGTTGTCCCACGGAGTCTTATATAAAGATAGCCGAGACAGGAATCGTAGTTCATGAAGATGATACATGTATAGGGTGTCAGTACTGTACATGGAACTGTCCTTACGGTGTACCGGTCTTCCATGAAGAACGTAAGATCGTCACAAAATGCCATATGTGTCATGAACGCCTGGACGAGGGTGAATCACCTGCCTGTGTGCAGGCATGTCCGGCAGGTGCTATTGAGATCGAAGTGGTTAATGTAGAAGAATGGCTTAACCGCGATATTGACGAGCAGGCAAATATGCCGTTTTTACCTGATGCGAGAATCACAAATTCTACGACACGTTATACGCTGCCTGAGAATTTACCCGAGCAGATGAAAGAGATGGATGAACACATTTTAAAACCTGCGCATAAAGAACTGCCTCTTGTTTTTATGACAGTGTTGACACAAATATCACTCGGAGGTTTTCTGGCACTCTTTTTGGGTGATGTTATGAGTCTTTTTGGATTTGAGAGCACTAACTGGATAATGGCACTGCTTGTAATGCTGCCTGCGGCACTTGGTTTACCACTCTCTGCATTGCACTTGGGGCGTCCGTTTTTAGCAATGACCGCGATGAAAAATATTAAAACCTCATGGCTTTCGCGTGAAGCATTGGCATTAGGAGTTTTTACGGGACTTATGACTGTGGTTGTTGCTTCATATTTTTTTGATATTCCGGTATTGTTACGATTGTTACTCGAAGCTGTGACACTAATCATAGGTATTTATGGAATTTATGCACAGAGTATGATCTACCGTATTCGAGCACGTCCTTCATGGAACAGGATTACGACAAATTTCAAATTCTTTGGCGTGGCCTACATTGGATTCTTCTTAGTTGCTTTTGTCAGTTTGGTTGCTAGCATTCATGAAGCGATCATTCCGCTGACCACACTTGGAATGCTTGGCGCACTAGCACAGCTTTTCTTCTCTTATGAAGATATTAGAACGCTTGATGCCAAAGAGAATGCATACCAGCTGCAGCGTACGAAACGGCTTTTAAATGAGAACTTTAAAAATGTGAAGAGAATCCGTTTTGTAAGCTTGATACTTGGTGGTGTATTGTTACCGCTTTTAGCTTTGGTCTTTGTCAGTGCATCATCTATCACAGTTGCTTCAGTCATACTGTTTTTGGCGATTGTCATAACTTTTGTGAGCGAGATAAGTGACAGATTTTTATTTTATACAACAGTAGTCCCTCTTGGTATGGCAGGTGGCTTCTTTGTTGGTAAACAGCGTTAAGGAAAAGAAATGATAGATAAAATAAAAGATTTTTTAGGATTTGATATAAAAGAAGAGAAATACAAACTTTCTCACGATGATACTTTCGGAATGATTGCAGATGAGAAAAAGCCTGATAAATGGGTTTTTTCAACCTGTGGTTACTGCGGGGTAGGATGTGGTTTGTATATTGGTGTTAAAGACGGAAAAGCTGTTTATACAAAAGGAAATCCAAAGCATTTTGTAAATCAGGGAACACTTTGCCCCAAAGGACTTTCAGAGCATCAAATGATAAACTCGCCACACAGAATACAAACACCGTTAATAAAAAAAGAGGGTGAACTCAAACCTGCAACATGGAATGAGGCATTTACTAAAGTAAGTGGTGAGTTTAAAAGAATTCAACAAGAGCACGGCAACAAAGCAGTCGCTGTCATAGGAACAGGCCAGTTCTTGACAGAAGAGTTTTATACGCTTGGAAAGTTCGTACAGCTGGGTCTGCGTACGAACAATTATGACGGGAATACTACATTATGTATGGCTTCGGCAGTAATGGGCTATAAGCAGTCTTTAGGAAGTGACGGACCTACAAGTTCGTATGAAGACTTTGAACATGCAGATACTATTTTCCTAGTCGGTGCAAACATTGCAGACAATCATCCTATTTTGACATTACATGTAAACAAAAATCCAAATAAAAAAGTGATAGTTATTGATCCCAGAGCTTCAAAAACATCACAAATGGCAGATGTATATGTTCCTATCAAGCCGCGAACGGATTTGGCACTATACAATGGACTTGCATATATAGTTTTAGAGCAGGGATGGGAAGATGAAGGATATATAAAAGCAAGTGTTAATGGTTATAAAGAGCTTAAAAAGCATCTTCAAAACTATCCGCCGCAGGAAGTCGCAAACATCACGGGAATAGATGTAAAAACTCTGTACGAACTTGCTCGCGAATTCGTTTCAAGCGAAAAAGTCATCACCGGTTGGACAATGGGTGTCAATCAGTCTTTTATGGGAACAGACACCGTAAGTGCTATTGTGAACTTGCATCTTTTAACGGGGCATATAGGCCGAGAGGGAACGGGTCCGTTTAGTATTACGGGGCAGTGCAATGCTATGGGAACACGTGAGACCGGTTTCACATCATCTTTGCCGGGATATAGAAATTTTGGCGATGAAGCAGCTTTAAAAGAGTATGCCAATATAGTAAATGTGCCTGAGGAGATTATACCGCGAGAAAGAGGTTATAAATATGCTGAAATCATAGATGCGATTGACAGAGGTGAGATAAAAGCATTATGGATTACAGCAACCAATCCGCTTGTCTCTTTTGTCAATCAGGAAAAACTGCGTAATACTTTGGCAAAACTTGATCTCTTGGTCGTACAAGATGCTTTTTTAGGCGATACAGCACAAATTGCCGATGTAGTGTTCGCTGCGGCTACCTGGGGTGAAAAAGAGGGTGTATATACAAACTCAGAGAGACGCTGCAACAAGGCAAATAAAGCAGTTGAGCCGATAGGTGAAGCAAAAAGTGACTTTGACATCATATTGGAATTTTCAAAATACTTTGAAGGTGTTCACGAGATGCTGTTCTCTAAGTGGAGTGAACCAAGAGATGCTTTTGAAGAATGGAAAAAAGTCTCTAAAGGACAGCTGTGTGATTACAGCGGTATGAGCTATGAACTTATAGAAGAACTTGGTGGAATCCAATGGCCGTGTAATGAAGAACACCCTGAAGGAACTAAAAGACTCTACTCTGCTGACATACCGTTTAGAACAAAAGATCAAAAGGCTAATCTCATTTGTGTCGAGTGGCATCCTATGGCGGAGCCTGTGAGTCCTGAGTTCCCTGTTATACTCAATACTGGACGTACGGTAGAGCAGTGGCATACTCGCACCAAAACAAGAGATATAGATATTCTTGATAACCTTGCACCTGAAGCATGGGTTGATGTATCTCCAAAAGACGCACAAAAACTGCAGGTAAAAAGTGGAGACAGAATGAGTTTGTCATCTCCTCGCGGGCGAATTGATGATGTGATAGTCAGAGTGACATCGAGTGTGAGAGAAGGGACAGTCTTTGTGCCTTTTCATTTTAATGAACAACTAATCAATACGCTTACCAACGAGAGTTTTTGTCCAAAGTCGGGAGAACCGAACTTTAAACAGACTGCAATTCAGCTGCATTCAGAAGCGGTTCCTGAAGGTTTAACACTTAAAGAGCAGAAAACAAGTGGAGCCATAGCACATCATAAGGTAGTTTTTGAAGGTGTTATACCTAAAGAAAAAGAAACAGTTAAAGTATAAGTACATATAATGATATTTTATGTTACAATAATTTAATCTAAAATAATGGCGGTGATAATTATGCAAGCGTGTGAATTGTACCAATATTTTATACTTTTAATTGTGGCCTTTCTTTTGATTAGTGTATTTTTTAACCTTAAATACCGACAAGAGATAAAAAAACGTCAGGAAAGTGAAAATATCTTGATAAAGAATGCTTATTATCACCCTGTTACATCTCTTCCAAATAAAGAAAATATAAAAATCGTTATTTCTGAACATATTGACAGGGCTTTGAGACATGATAATTCTTTTTTGGTTATGCTGATAAAAATAAAAAACTATCATGAAGTTCAGTTACACTCTAAAGATTTAGCAAAAGAATTTATGCTAGAAGCAGGTAATAGACTACTGCAAAGTACTCGTGATGAAGATATAATTGGACAAATAAGTGATGATTCTTTCATAGTTGTTTTTAATGAGTATCTGCAAGAGGAAAATTATAATATAGTGATGGAAAGGGTGCAAGAGGCATTCGCAGAACTACCAGAACTAGATACGAAGTATAACATTGAATATAAGATTTCTATAGGTACATGTAAGTATCCGGATGAAGCTATGGACGCTGATTCATTGATAGAAAAAGCAAGAAACAGTGCTATTGGCATAAACTAAGGTTTTCAAAGCAAAACAAAAGCCATTTTTAAGTATAATACTCAGATTTTTACAAAAAGGTATATGCATGGCTAACAAACGTGTTTTAGTGAAGTTTTCGGGTGAAGCTCTTGCTGGAGAAGCAGGTCATGGAATCGATACAAAGATTTTAAAGTATATTGCCCAAGAGATTAAAACTCTTGTTGATGCAGGTATTGAAGTCGGTATAGTGATTGGAGGCGGAAATATTATCCGTGGTGTTACTGCCGCACAAGATGGAATTATAAAACGTACTTCCGGAGATTATATGGGAATGCTGGCAACTGTGATTAACGGTGTTGCAATGCAAGAAGCCTGTGAGCATGCGGGATTACAAGTGCGTATGCAGACTGCCATTAAAATGGAGCAGATTGCAGAGCCGTATATCAACCGAAAAGCAACACGTCATCTTGAAAAAGGGCGCGTAGTTATATTTGCTGCAGGAACAGGAAACCCATTTTTCACTACAGATACGGCTGCAACACTTAGAGCTGTTGAGATTGGTGCGGAAGTTATCATTAAAGCTACAAAGGTAGACGGTGTTTACGATAAGGATCCTGCCAAGTATCCTGATGCAGTCAGATTGCCTCAGCTTACATATGACCAGGCATTGCAGGATCATATAAAGGTAATGGATGATACTTCCATTGCGTTGGCAAAGGACAATAATCTGCCGATTATTGTTTGCGATATGTCACAAGAAGGAAACTTGTTAGAGATTTTGAATGGAAATATGAGCAACTGCTCTATAGTGAAATAAACCAAAGGAAAAATAGAGAATGAAAGTGGAAGAATTAACAGCAAAAGTTTTAGAAGAATATCCAAATATGGACCGCTATCAGTTGGCAATTGCGGTTGCTAAAAGATGTGATGAATTGGAAAATGGTGCTCCAAGTAAATTAAATGCAAACACAGGAAGCATTAAAGCATCTGATTTGGCATTAATGGAAATAGCTGAGGGCCTTATAAAGGTTAAAGGCTTTACAGACAAAGAGAAATAGTCTTTTGTCTTTGAGTCAAATAGATATAGAAAAAGTACAACATATACATGATGTTGACTCTGCTGTTTCTTATCTTTTTTCTCAAATACCAAAAAGTGAGCTACTTACAAAAGCTTTAGAGTTTTCTATCAATGCACATGATGGACAATTTAGAAAAAGCGGTGAGGCTTATATTGTACACCCTGTATTAGTGGCTTCTATTGTTGCGGTTATTACAAATGATGAGTCAATGGCAATTGCTGCATTGCTACATGATGTGGTTGAGGACACACCTGTAACTATTCAGGAGATAGAAGATTTATTTGGTAAAGATGTTGCTCATTTGGTAGAAGGGCTTACTAAAATCGACGCCATTAGAGATCATGAACTTATCCCCTCAAACTCAGATGAAAAACTAGTCGTATCTGCACTCTCTTTTAGAAAAATGCTTATTGCAAGTATCCATGATGTGAGGGTATTGGTAGTAAAACTTTGTGACAGATTGCATAATATGTTGACATTGGATGCGTTAGAGCCGCATAAACAGAAGCGTATTGCTGAAGAGACACTGGTTGTTTATGCACCAATTGCGCATAGGCTTGGAATTTCATTTTTAAAAAACTTACTTGAAGATTTAAGTTTTGGATACCTGTTTCCTGAAGAAAAACACCATATAGAAAATTATCTTGAGACAAACTATCATGCAATTGAGATGAAACTCAATGCTATTAAAGAATCAATTATGAAGATTCTTGTAAAAAATGGTTTCTGTGAAGATGATTTTGAAATTCTCTCAAGGATTAAACATAAATATTCCATTTATTTGAAAATGCAGAGAAAAGGGATAAGTATTGATGAGGTGCTGGATCTTCTAGCCGTTAGAATTCTTACAAGCGATCCCGTAAAATGTTATACAATTTTGGGTTTAATCCATTTAAGTTTTCGACCACTTGCATCACGCTTTAAAGATTATATTGCAGTAGCAAAAGACAACGGATATCAGACAATTCATACTACAGTGTTTCACAATGCAACAATTTTTGAAGTGCAGATCAGAACCAATGAAATGCACAAAACTGCAGAACTTGGAGTTGCTGCACACTGGAAATATAAAAGTGGCGGGAATAACATTAAGCTTGATTGGTTGGACAGCTTACAATACCAAAATGAATCTGTTGAAGATTTTTATGCGCTTATAAAAAACGATTTATATTCCGAAGATATTTCAGTCTTTTCTCCATCTGGTGATGCGTTTACACTCCCTCGTGGTGCAGTTGCACTTGATTTTGCCTATGCAGTACATACAGAGGTTGGAAATAAAGCAGTAAGTGCCCTTGTAAATAAGACAAAAGCCTCATTAATGACTGAACTGAACAATGGAGACATTGTGAAAATCATTACAGGCGATGAGATTATTACAAGATGTTCATGGATTGATGCGGTCAAAACTTCAAAAGCCAAAACAAACATCAAGCTCAACTGTAATGCAAGAATACGTGATATTAATGCAAAAATAGCAGTACATATCGTTGCAACAATAATGAACTTGAATTATTCAAGAGTACAAGAATGGTTTGTAAAAAATAATTGTGACAGTACTACTTCGATTCCAAATGATATAGAGCATTTGAAAAATGTTATACATAAATATATAACGGATATTAGTAAAAACAACAGATTTAAAAAATTTATTTCCCGTCACAGGTTTAAACTAAAACGCTATGAGATTGCTGGTCTTGAA
The DNA here is from genome assembly GCA_024762705.1 of Sulfurimonas sp. The sequence continues at coordinate 20,744 of JANTGW010000001.1, read as the reverse complement.
ATTTTTTCAACTACCAATGTAACCGATATTGTATTTGATTATTGTTGTCATCCAAAATACGGGGATGAAATAATGGGCTTTTTGGATAAAACAAAAGTACATGTACATCATAAACTTTGCAAAAATGCAGTAAAAATGCTTGATGAAAATGAACCTATGGTATTTGTGCGCTGGAAACAGGAAAAGATATACAAATACAAGTTGATAGCCTCTCTACATAATGAGAAAGGTGCTTTGGCAGATTTTTTAAGTTTTTTAGCCAAATTGGATGTAGATATTAGTTCAATAGAACTTGGAAAAGACTATTCTGATTATGTGAAGTACTGTGAGTTGGTTTTTGAGTCCACAGAAGCTGATATTAACTCACTTCGTGCTAAAATAGAGACAAAAATAAAAGTTGTCAATCTGGTAAGAACCGATGACGCTTATAAAAATTAAAAAATATAGAGAGAAAAAATGATAGATGAAGCTTTAAGAGAGATAAATAGAGGTTGTGCAGAAATTATTGACAACGAAAGAATAGAAAAACTTTTAAAAGCTTATTTTCAAGAAGGTAAGACATATACTGTAAAAGCGGGCTTTGACCCAACTGCACCCGATTTACACCTTGGGCATACAGTTCTTTTACAAAAACTGGCAACATTTCAAAAATATGGTGGGCGTGTGCAGTTCCTTATAGGAAGTTTTACAGCGACAATTGGAGACCCGACAGGAAAAAATGCGACACGAAAAGTATTGTCAAAAGAGGATATTGTCAAAAATATAGAGAGCTATACGACGCAAGCTTTTAAAATTTTGGATGAGAGCAAGACAGATATAGTCTATAATGATGACTGGTTGGGAAAAATGAGTGCAGCGGATTTGATAGCGCTTGCTTCTAATCTGACTGTGGCGAGAATGTTAGAACGTGATGATTTTTCAAAAAGATTTAAAACAAACGTAGCAATAGCAACGAGTGAGTTTATGTACCCATTGCTACAAGGTTATGACAGTGTATACCTTAAGTCGGACATTGAAATAGGCGGAACAGATCAGAAGTTCAATCTTTTAATGGGACGACAGCTGCAAAAAGTCTATGATGTTAAAAAACAGCAGGCTGTATTGATGATGCCTATTTTAGAAGGGCTTGACGGCATACAGAAAATGAGTAAATCACTTGGTAACTACATTGGCGTTTCTGATGAGCCAAATGATATGTTTGGAAAGGTTTTGAGTATATCGGATGAACTTATGTGGCGATATTTTGAGCTCTTAAGTGATAAAACTCTAGATGAAATCGCTGAACTTGAGACAGCAGTCAAAGAAGGAAAACTTCACCCTAAAAAAGTAAAAGAAGATTTGGCTTTGGAGATTACAACACGTTTTCATAACAAGAAAGCTGCATTAAAAGCAAAAGAAGAGTTTGACAAAGTACATTCAAAAAGTCAGATTCCAAGTGATATTGAAGAATTTAGTTGTGAGGGACCTGTCTGGATTGGAAAAGCTCTTATTGATTGTAAAATGGAACCGTCTACATCACAGGCAAGAAGAGATATTAAGCAGGGTGGTGTTAAAATAAACCAAGAGAAAGTCTCTGATGAGAAATTAGAGTTGGCACCAGGAGAATATCTGTTACAGGTAGGAAAAAGAAAATTCGCAAAGTTAAAGGTTAAGTAAAATGAGTTTCAAGTCTTTAAAAATTGGTAAATATGAGTTAGAAAAACCAATAGTGCAAGGTGGAATGGGTGTTGGTATCAGCTGGGATCAGTTGGCTGGAAATGTTTCAAAAGAAGGTGGACTCGGTGTTATAAGTTCTGTCGGTACGGGGTATTATAAAGATAAAGCTTTCGCAGAGAAACTAGTTGCGGACAGACCTTTAAGCGAAGCGAACTTTTACTCTAAAAAAGCATTTAATGAAATCATAAAAAATGCGAGAAAGATCTGTGGCGATAAACCTTTGGCAGCAAATGTTTTATATGCCATAAATGATTATGGACGTGTTGTACGTGATGCCTGTGAAGCAGGTATCAATATTATTATCACAGGCGCAGGACTCCCGACAAACATGCCAGAGTTTACTGAAGGTTATCCTGATGTTGCTTTAGTGCCTATTGTCTCATCTGCAAAAGCATTGAAGATTATCTGTAAAAGATGGCAAAAGCGCTATAACCGTCTTCCTGATGCAGTTATCCTTGAAGGACCTAAAAGTGGTGGTCACCAGGGATTTACATATGAGCAGTGTTCAATGCCTGAGTATCAGCTTGAGAATCTTGTAAAACCTGTCGTGGAAGAAGCTGCAGCATGGGGTGGGATGCCTGTCATCGCTGCCGGTGGTGTTTGGGATAAAAATGACATTGAAGCTATGATGGAACTTGGTGCAAGCGGGGTTCAGATGGGTACCCGTTTTATCGGTACATATGAGTGTGACGCGCATGCGAACTTCAAAAAAGTACTCTTAGATGCTAAAGAAGAAGATATAAAACTGATGGGTTCACCTGTAGGATATCCTGCCCAGGGCGTTGTTACTAAGCTGACGCATATGGTTGAAAAGAGAGAAGGTCCTGCCATTAAATGTATCTCTAACTGTGTTGCTCCTTGTAACAGAGGTGAAGAGGCAAAGATAGTTGGTTTTTGTATCGCAGACAGATTAAGTGATGCCTATGAAGGAAATGTTGAGACAGGACTTTTCTTTTCTGGAAAGAATGGTTATAAATTAAATGAAATTATTACAGTAAAAGAACTTATAGACAAGCTTATGAAAGGCGAATAATACTTTATGATCAAAGTCTTCGTCCTAGCACTTTTTTTTATCAGCAGTTTATATGCACTAAGTGATCAGGAAATTCTCAAACGGGCAGATTCTTTTTCAAAATCATCTACAAAAAGCAATCAGTTTCGTGCATATAATGATTATAAAAACCTCTATCTACGAGCATTGATGAACAATGATAAAAAATTAAAATATGCCGCACTCAAAGGGATAGTCTACAGTGGACGTAAGCTGCATATCGATGTCCATCGTTATGAAACGGAATATAAACGTTTAAAACATATTTCTCCAAAAACAAAGAAAGTAAAAAACACTGTTAAAATCAGATCATCTCATAAATTGAAATCTACATACTTTAAAAACGAAAGACTCATTTTGGAGTTTGATAAAAAAATCACCAAAAACCAAATAAATTATTTTACATTACATGACAAAAAGAAAAAAGTTTATAAATATATTTTTGATATACATGCTTCTATGCTTAACCATTCTAACACACTTAAAAAAGAAGGTGTAGACAAAATAAAACTTGCTCAGTATAACCCAAATACATTAAGGCTTGTTATACAAAACAGTACTCCTTTAAATATACGTTTTACGAAAAAAACTAATAAACTTTCTATAAAAATTATCAACAAATCACTAAAAACTAAACATGTCATAGCATCCAATCAATATAAAAAAAGAGCACCTAAAAGATTGGACAGAAATAAAACTATTGTTATTGATGCCGGACATGGAGGAAAAGACCCAGGTGCTATTGGCTATAAAGGATATAGAGAAAAAGTAGTAGTTTTAAGTATAGCCAGAGAGCTAAGAGATATCTTGCGTTCACGAGGGTTTAAGGTTTATATGACGCGAAGCAGTGATCATTTTATAAAGTTACGTAAAAGAACAAAGTATGCAAATAAAAAAAATGCGGATATATTTATAAGCATTCATGCTAATGCAGTTGGGCGTAAAGATGCAAAAAAAGCTTGTGGGATTGAATGTTATTTTCTTTCTACATCTCGTTCAAGCAGAGCAAAGAAAGTGGCTGCGATGGAAAACTCTGCAGACTTGGATGAGATGGACTATTATGGAAAACAGAGTTTTTTAAATACTATTAATTCACATAATATTGTAGCATCGAATAAGCTGGCAATAGATCTGCAAAGAGGAGCATTGGCTTCCTTAAAGAGTAAATTTAAAAATGTGAAAGACGCAGGTGTAAGAGAAGGACCTTTTTGGGTACTTGTAGGTGCTCAAATGCCTGCTGTTCTGATTGAAGTAGGGTTTATAACACATCCAAGTGAAGCACAGAAGCTTGTCAATAAAAAATATCAAAAAACGATGGCGAAGGGCCTTGCAAATGGAGTTGAAAGGTATTTTATGAATAACTAAAAAAAGAAACTTATGTCAGATCTTCTTTTTTATATTCCAAATCACCTGCAACAGCTTCTTTGTCATTGATCACTTTCTCAATCTGCTGTTTAACCTTATCGTAACGAAACTGTTCCTTAAAGCCCATGATTCTTCCTCCGGCAGCATTTGGGTGTCCACCACCGTTCGCCCACTCTTTTGAGATTTGTGCAACGCTGACATTGTTGTTTGCTCGAAGGCTCATTGTTCCGCGGTAACTTACATCAACGATAAAATCGTATTCAGGGTATGCAGTCAAAAAGCCATTTCCCACTATTGAAGTATTTCCAACCCCATAGCTTAAATATCCTCTATAGCCTTTGTAATAAATTGTTTTTTCATTACGAGCTTTTCCAAGCAGTTCAACTACATAGCGAGTAGCAAGATTATCCAGTGTATCGTTTTTGTCCCTTTTGAAAAAGTTTTTCTTTAAAGAGTGTATTTTTTCATCAAGTAATATCGGAGCATCCGGTTCATGAATAAATTTTGCTGCTTCATGAAGTAAACTAAGTTTATAGTTTGAATCTTCATTAGGAAACATTATACGGTTAAGCTCTTTTGTTTCAGTGACAAGACGCATGCAGACTTTTCCATATTCAAAATTATCATGTTCTTCTTGTTTCCACAGATCTACCGCATTAACAACATTGACATATTTTTCCATCCATACCGGTTCGTCAAGTTCAAAATTCTCTTTCGCATAGTCATATGTTATTTTTGTAGCGCAACGACTTGTGTCAAGATAGTACCAGTCATGTTTTTTTGCACTCTCTTCACCGCTTCCGTGATGGTCAAGTAGTTGCAACTTTACATCAAACCTATTGCTATTCATTTTTTTTACTTCATGACTCAACCAGCGAGATTCATCGGCAGTTAGATTTAAATCTGTGATAAGGATGAAAGCAGGTTCTTTGGCTTTTGTTATGTTTTCTAAGATAAGTTCAAGCTTTTGTTTAACTTCTGCTCCATAATTTGAGTTGTAATTGAACTTTTTGTAGGGTGTGTACTGCATGACAAGCTGACAGCTGTAGCCATCCAGATCGATGTGAGAAAGATGGTGAATTGTTCTATTTTTCATTTGTTACCTTTTAATTATTTGATTCTGGTGTTTCAATAGAGATAGAGCCCAAGACCTCAAATGTGGCATTGGAATCAATTTCTGCATGAGAGAGTGTGACCACGTCAAGAGAAAATCTCTCAAATATTTCTGCAACACTACGACGGATTTGTGGATCAACGATGATGATGACTGGTGATACCCCTTTTTGCAGCAACTCTGCAGCTTTTGTGCTTGTTGCCTGGATGAGAGCATTGATCTCTCCTACATTAAGCATTAAGTGTCTCACCCCGTCTTGTTCTTGTGATTTTTGCAAGAGCAGCTGCTCTGTTTGTGTGTCAAAGGTTAAAAGTCTTATGACACCATCATCACCGGCATACATCTGTGTAATGACACGGGAAAGTTTTGCTCTAACTTGTTCAGTTATAAAGTCGACATTTTTTGTATATTCTGCAATATCTGCAATTGTTTCAAGAATAGTCAGCATGTCTTTAAGCGGTATTTTTTCATGCAGTAGCGCTTTTAGAACTCTTTGAATCAATCCGATTGAAGCGACTTTTAATACATCGTCCACAATAACAGGGTAGTCATCTTTGATTTTGTCAATGAGTGATTGTACTTCTTGGCGTGTTAAAAGCTCTTCAGCATTGCGCTTGATAAGTTCGCTCATATGTGTAGAAATAACAGTTGCTGGGTCAACAACTGTATATCCGTTGATGATTGCCTCTTCTTTTTGGTCAGGATTGATCCATATGGCATCAAGGCCAAAAGCAGGTTCTTTTGTCGGCTCACCTTGAATTTCTCCGGTTGCCATGCCACTGTCCATAGCAAGAAATTTGTCAGGCATTATCTCACCCTCACCAATTACGATACCTTTAAGAAGAACCTGGTATTGATTAGGTTTGAGGTGTAAGTTGTCGCGAATTCTGACCTGTGGCATTAAAAAGCCAAAATCACTGGCTATTTTACGTCTCATAGAGCGAATACGCTCAAGTAGGTCACCGCCTTGTGAACTGTCTGCTAGTTTAATGAGCTGATAACCGAGAGTGAGCTCAAGCATTTCTACTTTGAGGATATCTTCAAGAGCACTTTCCTCTTCTTTGGCAATCTCTTCGTTTGATTTTTGCGGTTTGATTTTTTCTTTTTCCTGTTCTATCTCTTCTTTTGTCTTGATACCGAGCACATTTTCAACATCTAAAATACTGAGTTCACCTCTTTCGTATTTATAAATGGACCAGCCCAGCAGGGCAAAGATCAGGCCGACAAAACCCATGGAGGCTGTCGGAAGTCCTGGTACAAGAGCAAACAAAAGCATGATAAAGCCGACTATCATCATTATCTTTGCATTACCAACCATTTGTGTTATGGTGCCTTCTGCGAAGTTATCCCCGTCATTTGATGAACGGGTTATCATTATACCTGTAGCTGTGGAAATGATCAGTGCAGGTACTTGACTTACAAGACCGTCACCTATGGTTAAAAGGGTAAAAACCGAAGCACTCTGAGAAACGCCCATGTCATACTGAAAAACACCGATGAGAAACCCACCGATTATGTTGATAAGAGTGATAATGATACCAGCAACTGCATCCCCTTTGACAAACTTTGAAGAACCGTCCATAGCTCCATAAAAGTTGGCATCTTGAAGAATTTCAGCACGGCGCTGTTTTGCCTCCGCATCATCAATTAGCCCTGCATTCAAATCGGCATCAACAGCCATCTGTTTTCCTGGCATAGAATCAAGTACAAAACGAGCTGCTACTTCTGCAACTCTTGTAGAACCTTTAGTGATAACCATAAAGTTTATAAGGACTAAAATTGAAAAGACAATAATTCCGATGACATAATTCCCACCAACGACAAAGTCACCAAAACTGGTGATGACTTCACTGACTTTTTCAGGCCCTTCATATCCATGACTCAAAATCATTCTGGTTGTTGCAATGTTCAAAGAGAGTCGAAACAGTGTTAAAACAAGAATGAGTGTCGGAAATGTAGTGAGGTCTGTCGGTTTTGGTACATAGAGTGATATAAGAAGTATCAAAACAGAAAGAGCGATTGAAACAGTCAACAAAACATCTAAAACAGAAGAAGGCAGAGGAACAATGATGATAGCTAAAATGGCCATAACAAAAATAACAACACCGAGATCGCGTTTTCCCAGTAAAAAGTTTAGCGAGGTACCGATTTTTTGTTTTGTTGTAAGTTTTCTTGCCAAATTATACTATCTCATCAGATCTAGTCGTCTATGATATCTGCCAAGGTTAAATTTGCTAAGAACAAATCTATTTTACCCTGGAGTTTATGTAAAAAAGGCCATATTGAACATGTACTTGCCTTTTCAGAAGGACAGTCTTCTAAAGATGGGGCACATTCAAAAACAGCAGGAGCTTTTCCTTCTACGCAAGAGGCAACTGCGAGCATATTGATCTCTTTTGGGTCTTTGTTGAGAGCAAAGCCGCCGTTAACACCCTTATAAGAGTTTAATATTTGCGCTTTTGCCAAAGACTGAAGAATCTTTGCTAAAAAACTTTTAGAAATAGCAAGTTCTCTTGAGAGTGTATCACTATCCATAGGTGTTTGTGCTTTTGAGAGCAGTATGAGTGATAATATGGCATATTCGCTGGCACGTGTTATAAGCATGTTTTTACTTTCATTTAAACTTTTGAAATTATATTATATCCAAAATTATTGTTTTATGACTATTTTATTTCTACCACTCTCTTTTGCCTCATAAAGTGCTTCATCTGACAGACGTATCATCTCTTCAAGCGAGTCAGCCAAACCGTAGTATATTCCTATGGAGACTGTATACGATATTTCTAAATTGTCAATTTTGATGACATTTTTTTCAAAGCTTTTTCTTATTTTTTCAAAAAGCTTTTGAACATTTTCTATGCTAATGTCTTCTAGGAGTATACAAAACTCTTCTCCACCAAATCTTGCCATCAAATCAGAAACTCTTAAATTCTTATTAAGAATTCTTTTCACTTCTTTGATGGCGATATCTCCTACATCATGTCCATAAGTGTCATTGATATTTTTGAATTTATCAATATCAAGCATAGCAACAGCAAGGCTTTTCTCTTTTCTTTTTGCTTTTTTATAAATGGCGTCACCGACCTCAAAAAAGAATCTTCTGTTATAAGCACCTGTGAGAAAATCTTTATTTGCTATATCTCTCATTTTTTGAAAGAGATCAAGGAGTTCTAGGTTTGCATTGATTCTTGTGACAATTTCATTGTGAGTAAAAGGTTTATGTATAAAGTCATTTGCGCCATATTTCAAAAAGTTTGATATGACCTCTTGATTGTCTGCAGAACTCATGGCAATGATGCCGAGTTTATCTTTTTGATACTTTTCTCTTAATGTGTAAGTAAGTTCTAGTCCGTCAACATAGGGCATTTCATAATCAGTGATGATGAGTGATATATCAGGCTTGCCTGCAATAATCTCAAGTGCTTCATTGCCGTCATTTGCCTCTATAATATTCAGGTTGAGCTTTTTGAGCGATTTGGATATATTTTGTCTATAGAGTCTAGAGTCATCTACGAGTAAAACAGTTGTATCGTAGTTTTTGAGTATTCTGTCAACAACCTTGATAGTGTATTTTATACTTGCCTGACCATCTTTAATGATTAATTCAAATATGTCTTTTTTTAATATAAAATCTTTGACGCTTGGATCCTCTGTGGAAGTTATGACAAGTACCGGAATGTTATGCGAATTGGCAAGGACAATGATCTCACCTCTTTTGGCATCTGCTAAATTGTAATCAAGTATGGAAGCATGAAAATCCCCGTGATGTTCATCGATAAGTTCTTTTGCTTCTTTATATGAATGGGCATAGTAAGCATCAATGTTTTCATAATGTTCAATCTCGTTTTTTAAAAGCGCGATCATTACCTGAGAGTCATCAACAATTAAAACTTTTCTCATTATTTTTTGCCTATATTAAAATTAGTTATTTTGGATAATAGTAAAATATAGATAAAAATAAGATAAATATGAAAATTAAAGAAAAGTTTTGATATAATCACGCTTCAATTCTTCTGCATTGTGCATTTGAGTTAGATTATTATACCCATCAGGAGGCTATTATGGCTTTAGATTCGGCTAAAAAACAAGAAATAGTTGCGAAATACGGTCGCAAAGAAAATGACACTGGTTCAAGTGAAGTTCAAATTGCACTTTTAACTGAAAGAATTAAAGAGTTAACAGAACACTTAAAAGTTTTCAAAAAAGATCACGCATCTCGTTTAGGACTACTAAAATTAGTTGGTCAACGTCGTCGTTTGATGAAATACTTCAAAAGAAAAGACAAAGACGCATACGCAAAACTAATCGAAGATTTAGGTATTCGTGACAATATCTAAGTTTTAGACCCTTTCTTTGTAAGTCCCTTTTGGGACTTTACATGTAACACTGCTTATAAAAAAATCTCAACCGCTCTTTTTAGATCCTCTTTCGTATCGATACCAAATCCCGTACTTGCTACTTTTACCATAGCTATGTTCTTTCCATGATAGATAGCACGGAGTTGTTCAAGCTTTTCTATATCTTCTATGGGAGCATCAGGAAGTGAGCAGAACTCTTTGAGACTCTTTTTTGAAAAACCGTAAATCCCTATATGGCCAAAATAGACAGCTTCACCGCTTTGATTATGCGGAATTTTTGCACGCGAGAAGTAGATGGCGTTACTTTTGTCGTTAAGAACGACTTTAACAAGGTTTGGGTCTTGTGCAGCCTCGGCATTGATGGAGTTATAACAACTTCCCATTATAAACTCTTCTTTGGACTTCTGGAGCTCTTTGAGCTTTTTCATAAGTGATTCTACGACATCAGGTTCTATAAAGGGCTCATCTGCTTGCACATTGATTATAAGTTCATCATCGGGCAGGTTTAAGATGGTGGCACACTCATGAATCCTGTCCGTACCGCTTTTATGGGTAGTAGAAGTGAGCATTGCGTCAACACCGTATTCTTTACATGTAGCTATAATACGTTCATCATCAGCAGCAACAACGACTTTATCTAAATGGGACACACGTTGTGCAGTTCTTACTACCATCGGGACGCCACCGATATCTGCGAGTACTTTTTGAGGAAAACGTGTTGATGCTAAACGTGCTGGAATAATTATCATTTAAAGCCTTTAAGATATAATTGCATTATTATAACCCAAGGGACTTTAATTCATGCTTCTTTATCAGCCTGATTCGGGTTACTGTTACAACAGTGATTCATTGCTTTTATATGACTTTGTCGGCTCTTTTAAACCTAAAGGCAGAGTGCTTGATGTCGGTGCAGGTTGTGGAATAGTAGGACTTTTGGTCGCTAGAGATAATGAAAAAGTGGAACTTGAGGCGGTAGAGAAACAAGATGTATTTATTCATTTTTCCAAAACGAATGCGAGAGTGAATGGTATTGCCTATAAACTGCATGAATGTGATTTTTTGGAACTAAAAGAGCAGGACAAATATGACTATATCATCTCAAATCCGCCGTTTTATCCATCAGGAGTTCAAAAAAGCCAGAATGAGATGTTGTTTCATGCACGGTATAATGTGAACCTGCCTTTGGAAAAGTTTTTTAAAAAGGTGTCGCGTTTACTTAAACCGCAGTCACATTTCATATTTTGTTATGATGCAACGCAGTTCGGACTTGTCTGTGCTGAGCTTGACAAAGTGAAAATGAAAATAGTCGATGTGCAGTTCGTTCATCCAAAAGTAGATAGAAGTGCTTCTTTGGTGCTAGTGCATGCACGTAACGGTTCAAAGTCAATGGTTAACATCTGGCCGCCGTTTATTAGTTTTGAGGGGAATGAACCCTCTTTGAAGATGAAAGAAATATATAAAAAAGCCAATACACAGAGTATAAAATGTCAAATATAGTAAAAAAAGAAGGCTATCCGTACGCTTTTGATTCAAGTGCCTGTGCTACCTGTGAAGGAAGATGTTGTACGGGTGAAAGCGGATACATATACGTCACAAAAGTTGAAATATTTGCAATCGCAGAAGTTTTACAGATGGATGTTAATGAATTTGCGTTAAAATATCTCTTCAAAAAAGGCTATAAATATTCCATAAGAGAAAACAACGTGGGTGACTCTTATGAATGTGTTTTTTATGATAAAAAGACAAATGGGTGTCAAATATACAATGCCCGTCCAAACCAGTGTAAAACCTTTCCTTTTTGGGATTATTTTAAGACAAGAGTAGATGAGTTAAAACAAGAGTGTCCAGGAATTATAGATGATTAAAGTTATAGCAATACTATTTGTTTCACTGTTCTTTGTTGCATGTACTACACATCCTAAACCTGTAGCACCGGATGAAAAAGCTTTTGAGGCTGAGGACTTTTATATAATGATGGCGCTCAATGCCGAATTGTCGAAGCATTATAATACGGCAGCAAGAGTGTTTGACGAACTATATGAGAAATCATCAAAAAAAGAGTATCTTTATCGTTCATTGCAGAATTACTTGTTGGCAAAAGAGAATAATAAAGTCGTTGAAACAGTTGATTCCATTACTGAGGGGAGTTTCTCTGACCCGCTCTTGGTACGCTTAAAAGTCATTGCTTTAATGGAAATGGGCAGACTTGATTATGCCAAGAAACTTTCCATTGCACTTGCCAAGGAAACACAAAGTGCAGATGATTATCTTTTGGCAAGTGATGTATATATTAAAAACCAGGAATTTGGTGTTGCTTTGAAATATCTCGAAAGCGCATATATGAAAGAATATAATGAAAAGATATTAGATAAAATGGCAATCATCTTATATGTGAACCTACACCGTAAAAAAGATGCGGTTGCATACCTTGAAACACATACTCGTGTGCATGGATGTTCACAACTTATATGTAAGCGTCTCATTGGTATCTACAGTAATGAAAATAATATTGAGGGTCTGCTTTCTGTATATAAGAGACTTTATAATTTAAACAAAGACAAAGCTATAGCCAAAAAAATCATCCGAATCTATGCATACAAGAGGGATTATGTCAAGCTTATTGACTTTTTGGAAGAGACTCATGCCGATGATGACGTTCTTCTTGAACTTTATGTGACGGGTAAAAATTATGCCAAAGCAAGTATTCTGGCACAAAAACTATATGATGAGACGGGTGATATAAGATACCTAGGACAGAGTGCAATCTATGAGTATGAAGCACACAGTAAAAAGATGTCAAAAAAGGTTTTGACATCTGTAGTTGATAAGTTGACAAAAGTTGCCAGGGAAACAGAAGAGTCACTGTACTTGAATTATTTGGGTTATATTCTTATCGACCATGATTTGGATGTTAAAAAAGGGATGTATTACATTAAAAAAGTGTTAAAATCAAATCCCGATTCTGCATTTTATTTGGATTCGCTGGCATGGGGATATTATAAACTGCATCAGTGTATCAAAGCAAAGAAAATTATGGATAAAGTAGTGAAAATGGAAGGCGGAGACAACGCTGAAGTATTGTTACATGTAAAGAAGATAAATGAATGCTATAAAAAACAAGTTCAACATAAAAAAGGTAAAAAGAAACAATGATTTTAGATGATATTATCAAAAAAACAAAAGAAGACTTAGTACAAAGAGAAAAAGAGTTCTCACTTGATTGGCTGGGACGTTCATTGGCCTTTAATGCCAGACAGCCAAGAGATGTCATACCGTATTTAAAAGCAACGGAAGAAGATCCTTACAGAATCATAGCTGAGGTAAAAAAGGCATCACCTTCTAAAGGTGTAATACGTGAAGAGTTTGATCCTTTGGCTATTGCACAAGCTTATGAGCGTGGAGGTGCAAGTGCGATTTCTGTTTTGACCGAACCGCATTTTTTTCAGGGATCTTTGGATTATCTTGCAGGTATCCGCAGATATGTTTCCGTACCGCTTTTAAGAAAAGATTTTATCATCTCAAAATATCAGGTACTTGAAGCTTTGGTTTTTGGTGCTGACTTCATTTTACTTATTGCTGCGGCTTTGGGTAAAAAGGACCTTAAAGATCTACTAAGCTATGCAAGACACTTGGGATTGGAAGTTTTAGTTGAGGTACATGATAAAAAAGATTTAGTAAAAGCAATTTATGCAGGTGCTGACATTATAGGGATTAACCATAGAAATCTGCAGACATTTGAGATGAACATGAATCTTTCTTATGAACTCATTCCTCTTATACCAAATGGAAAAATCATTGTAGCCGAAAGTGGTATATATGAGCATGGACAGCTTGAAGATTTAAGTAAAGCAGGTGTAGATGCATTTTTGGTAGGTGAGTCATTAATGCGCCAAGAAGATGAGGAAACGGCACTTAAAAAATTAAAATATGGAGAAAATTATAATGAAAAATAAAATAGTAATACTGTTTGCAATAGCAACAATGTTAATGTTCGCAGGATGTACACAGGAAACGCAAAATAAAATAGGTCGTTCTATTCAAAACTGGACAGGAACAAACGGTGTTCTTGACATTTACATGGGTGAAAAACTTGTTCAAAGATTTATAAAAATCGACAAACTAACGACTGCAACGAGTACAGATGGAAATGTTCCAAGAAATTACCGTTACGGGTATGGATACATTGATGTAAATCAAAATTATGTAGTTGATTCTGGCGAGAAAAAAGTTTATTTTGAAATCAGTAATTTTTCAACACCTTATGTATTTTATGAAAATCCGAAGAAGTAATCAGTGGACGTAATTGAACTTTTTAAATACTTTATAAATTCAAAAAGTGAAACGCCTGATGATGGCGGTATTTTGAATTTTCTAGAGGATTATCTTGAAGGCTATGAAGCAATAAGAATTGATGTAGAAGATGTAAAAAATCTTTTCATATATAAAAAATTCTCACAAGGGGAGCACCTGTGTTTTGCAGGCCATGTAGATGTTGTACCTGCTGGAAAAGGTTGGGATACTGACCCTTATGAAGCTGTAGAAAAAGGCGGATACATCTACGGGCGTGGCGCACAGGATATGAAAAGCGGTTTAGCGGCTTTTATACAGGCAGTGAAAGATACACAAAATTTTGAAGGTACGCTTTCCTTGCTTTTGACATCCGATGAAGAGGGAGAAGGCATTAACGGTACAGTTAAAGCACTTGAATATCTGCAAAAACATAATATGCTTCCCGATGCCTGTGTGGTTGCAGAACCTACATGTGAAGAACAGTTCGGAGATGCAATAAAAGTCGGACGCCGCGGTTCTATCAACGGCTATTTGACACTCAAAGGCAAACAAGGACACGCGGCATATCCGGAAAAAGCTGTAAATCCTATACATCAAATAGCAAAAGTATTGGGTAACATGGCGGGTGTTGATTTAGATGAGGGTGATGAGTCTTTTGCTCCTTCAAAGTTTGTTATCACAGATATCAGAGCAGGCATGCAGGTGACAAACGTTACTCCTAATGAGTTGCAAATGATGTTTAATGTCAGAAACAATACGAAAACAACACAAAAAGAAGTTCGCGAGTTTGTTGAAAAACATTTAGATGGTCTAGATTATGAACTGCGTCTCACACAAGGTTCTTACCCGTTTAAAACAGACACCAATACGAAGTTGGTAAAAAAAATAGATGAAGCCGTAGAAAAAGTTACTTCAATACAGCCAAAACATTCAACAGCAGGTGGTACAAGTGATGCACGATTTATAGCACCTTTGGGGATAGATGTAGTAGAATTGGGTGTACGTAACGATACAATTCACTCTACCAATGAGAGAACGACAAAAAAAGAGGTTCAAGACCTTTACAAGGTTTTTAAAACACTCATTGATGATTGGAATAAATAATGAAGTCTCTATTTTTATTTTTAATTTTCAGCAGCACTCTTTTTGCAGTAGAGCTTGACTGGTCACATGAATATGAGAAAGCATTGTCAGATGCAAAAAAAGAGCATAAGCTTGTATATGTTTTAATAGTTTCAGATACATGCAGATGGTGTGAAAAGTTTGAAAAAACGACCTTGCAAAATGTAAAAATCAAAGAGAGAGTTAATAGAGAATTTGTTACAGTTTTACTCTCTAGAGACCGTCATGAAATACCAAAAGGTTTTGAGACATCTCCAGTTCCGAGACACTATTTTGTAGATGCAGATGGCACAATTCTTTATTCATCATTGGGTTATAGAGATGAAGAGATATTTGATTCATTTATGGATAATGCGCAAGAATACAATACCATACTTAAGGAGATAAATAATGAAACTAGTACAAACAAATAAAGCACCTTCGGCAATCGGGCCATATTCACAGGCGGTTATGGCAAATGGTGTTGTATATACATCAGGGCAAATTGCATTAACGCCGGAGGGCAGTGATGAGTTACTAAAGGAAGATGTAGGTGTGCAGACTGTGGCAGTACTGCAAAATCTAAAAGCAGTCTTGGAAGAAGCTGGCAGTTCTATGGATGATGTTCTCAAAACAACAATTTTTTTGGCTGACATGGATGACTTCGCAAAAGTAAACGCAATTTATGAAGAAGCATTTGGAAATCATAAACCAGCACGTGCAACTGTGGCAGTAAAAACACTTCCAAAAAATGCACTTGTGGAAATAGATGCCGTGGCATTAGTAACAAATTACTCTTTTTAAACATAACTTAAAGCTTGAATGGGTATAATTCCGGACTTTTGTAGAAATACAACCTAAAAATATTTAAGGACCGTAGATGTACGCAATTATTAAAAATGGTGGTAAGCAGTATAAAGTTCAAGAGGGTGATGTTCTTTCATTAGACAAATTATCTTTAGAGCCTGAAGCTACTATCGAAATTAAAGAAGTTCTGGCTGTAAATGCCGGTGAACTTAAAATGGGAGCTCCATATGTTGATGGTGCTGTCGTGACTGCTGAAGTTATCAGTGAAGGTCGTGACAAGAAAGTAGTGACTTTCAAGAAACGTCGTCGTAAAGACAGTAAAGTAAAACGTGGTTTCAGAAGAGATCATACTCGTGTTCGTATCACGAAAATAGCAGCATAAGCTAAACTAACTAAGGAGATTCAAGATGGCACATAAGAAAGGTCAGGGTAGTACACAGAATAATCGTGATTCGGCTGGTAGAAGACTTGGTGTTAAAAAATATGGTGGAGAGGCTGTAGTTGCTGGAAACATCATTATTCGCCAACGTGGAACTAAAGTTCACCCAGGTAAAAATGTAGGTATGGGAAAAGATCATACTATATTTGCTTTAGTTGACGGTGTTGTTGCTTTTGAAAGAAAAGATAAAAAACGTCAACAAGTTTCAATCATCCCCGCTGCGTAGTTCTACAGTATAAAAAACTCTTGTTCCCATCAATCATGATGGGAATACATTCCACATAAAAAATTTCAAAATATTTAATAATTTACTTTATAATAGTTTTTTCTTAAGTATTTAAACGGCCAATGGTCATAAAAAAAGGATTACACAATGTTTACAGATAGTGTCGAATTAACAGTCAGCTCTGGCAAGGGTGGACAAGGATGTGTGGCATTTCGTCGTGAAAAGTTTGTACTCAATGGTGGTCCAAACGGTGGTGACGGCGGAAAAGGCGGAGACATCTGGTTTAAATGTGATAATAATACCCATACGCTTTCACATTTTCAAAGAAAAATGCATATCAAAGCAGAAAATGGAAGACCTGGTGAAGGCTCGAACTGTACAGGAAAATCTGGTGCTAAAAAAGTCATTATAGTTCCTCCGGGAACACAAGTGATCGACCAGGAGAGTGGTGAAGTCATTTTTGACATGCTTGAAGACGGACAGGAAGTAAAATTTCTTCAAGGTGGAAAAGGCGGACTTGGTAATACACACTTTAAATCACCAACAAACCAAAGACCTACTTATGCGCAGCCTGGCGAGAAAGGTGAAACAAGAAATATTAAACTTGATTTAAAACTTATAGCTGACATCGGTCTTGTCGGTTTTCCAAATGTAGGAAAATCTACGCTTATTTCTACCGTTTCTAATGCAAGACCGGAAATTGCAAACTATGAGTTTACTACACTGACACCTAAACTCGGTCAGGTCAACATTGGGGATTATGAGTCATTTGTTATGGCGGATATTCCGGGAATTATCGGTGGTGCACATGAGGGCAAAGGGCTTGGTATAGAGTTTTTGCGTCATATTGAAAGAACTAAGATATTGTTGTTCATGATTGATCTTGCTTCATATAGAGACTTGAAAGAACAGATAGAGACACTTAAAAATGAAGTTGCTTCTTTTTCAGAGAAATTGGGCTCATCAAGGTATGCTATAGCACTTACTCGCAGCGATATCGTTCCTCAAGAAGAGGTTTCTGATAAGGTGACTGAGTTTATTAAAATGCTTGACCTTGAACCAAGTAAAGGCAGTGAATTTGATTTTGACAAGGATTTGCCATATTTTATTCAAGAAAGTGCTGATGAGACACTTGGTTACGACATTGAAAAACCTTATTTTATTGTGCCTATATCTTCTGCTATAAACAAAAATATAGAACCTTTGAAATACTCACTCTTTAATTTAGTTCAGCAAACGAGACAGTAAAATGCGTGTTGTTGTTAAAGTAGGGAGTGCTGTTTTAACGCAAGATGGTGTAATTGCTCTTGAGAGAATGCGTAATCTTGTAGAGTTTTTAAGTGAACTGAAAAAAGAGCATGAGGTTATACTCGTGTCATCAGGAGCTGTTGCCGGCGGTTATACAAAATTGAAACTCGACAGAAGTGTTATAGCAAATAAGCAGGCATTGGCGGCAATCGGTCAGCCGGTTTTAATGAACAAATATGCAGAAAAGTTTGCAAAATATGACATACTTACTGCACAGGTTCTTGTGACTGCTGCTAACCTAAACAGACCCGAAGATATTAAACGTGTACGTGCTACGATTGAAAAACTTTTAGAAAATAACGTAGTTCCCATTGTCAATGAAAATGATGCGACTGCAACCGATGAACTCGAAGTTGGTGACAATGACCAGCTTTCTGCATATATGGCGAAGGATGTTGGAGCAGATATGCTCATTATTCTTTCAGATATCGATGCTTACTATGACAGTGATCCACGAAAAAATCCTGATGCAAAGCCTTTAAAAGTCGTTTGCCACATAGATGAAAATGAACTTGGCAAGGATGTGACACCAAATAATGTTTTTGCAACTGGTGGAATTGTTACAAAATTAAAAGCTGCAGATTATCTACTCCAAGCAAATATTGATACTTTTCTTGCAAGCGGATTTGATCTGAGTGATGTAAGAAGTTTTATTATCGAAGGTTCCCACAAGGGCGGTACACTCTTTACATGTAAAGGTGAGTAATGAAAAATGTAATATTTATGGGCACGCCTGATTATGCTCAAAAAATCCTTCAAAAACTGATAGATACAGATGATATTAATGTAGTAGCCGTCTATACGCAGCCGGACAAACCGGTCGGGCGTAAAAAAGTACTGACGCCTCCTCCTGTAAAAGTTACAGCACAAGAGAATAATATTCCAGTATATCAACCACAAAAACTTCGAAATGCGCAAACGGTTAAAGAGCTTTTGAAAATACCTTGTGATTATATAGTGGTTGCAGCGTATGGTCAGATACTTCCGCGTGAAATCTTGGACCATGCGCCGTGTATCAACCTGCATGCATCAATACTTCCACAATACCGTGGAGCAAGCCCGATTCAGCAGACTTTGTTAAACGGTGATAAAGAGACAGGTGTTACTGCCATGCTAATGGAAGAGGGGCTAGATACGGGTGATATCTTGAAAATAGAGACCATTCCTGTTGATGAGACAATAATGGTAGAGGAACTTTTCGAGAAATTAACTGATACCGCAGCAGAACTGACCGTAGATGTTTTAGAGAACTATAAAAAATATACGCCTAAAAAACAAAATGAAGCAGAAGCGACACATTGTAAAAAGATTACAAAAGCAGACGGTGAAGTGAGTTTTGACGATGCACAGGAGCTTTATAATAAATACCGTGCTTTTACTCCATGGCCGGGTGTCTATCTTTCAAGTGGCTTGAAACTTAAAGAGATGACGCTTGAAAGCACAGATGAAACACATGAAGAGGGTGGAAAAATCATTGCAGTTGATAAAAATAGTATAGTCGTTACATGTAAGAGAGGCTCACTTCGTATTTATAAGGTACAACCCCAATCAAAAAAAGAGATGGATATCCTTTCATATATAAATGGGAAAAGACTCACACTTGAAGATACTTTACTTTAAAACAATTGCATCAACACAGCTTTATTTAAAAAAACAGCTTGTAGAAAAAAAGCTACATCCTCCTATCGCTGTTGTAGCAGATTTACAAACAAATGGAATTGGTAGTAGGGAAAATGAATGGAACTCCGAGGAAGGAAACCTCTTTTTATCATTTGCATTACATGTAACTGAATTACCCGATGACTTAAAACTCGAATCTGTATCTATATATTTTTCCTATATTTTAAAAGAGGTTTTAAGCGAATTAGGATCAACAGTTTTTTTAAAGTGGCCAAATGATTTTTATATTAATAAGAAAAAAATAGGTGGAATGATTACAAATGTAATAGGTGATACACTTATTTGCGGAGTGGGCATGAACATTGCAAAGGCACCTGAAGGCTTTGAATCACTGGATATAACAATAAATAGAGAAATTTTAATAGAAAATTATTTCAAAAAAATAGAAAAAAAAGTTTTATGGAAGCAAGTTTTTAGCAAATATAAGTTAGAATTTGCAAATAACAAGGAATTTTTTACGCATAGTAATGGTAAAAAAATATCACTCAAGGCTTCTATACTCGAGAGTGATGGCAGTTTGAACATAAATGGTGAGAGGATATACAGCAGGCGATGAGTGAAGTAATAGTAATTGCAAATCAAAAGGGCGGTGTAGGTAAAACGACTACCGCTGTAAACTTGGCAGCTTCACTTGCTGTTGCAGAAAAAAAAGTGCTTTTGATTGACTCTGATCCGCAGGCAAATGCCACGACATCGCTTGGTTTTCATAGAAATGACTATGAGTTCAATATTTATCATGTCCTTATCGGAACAAAAAAACTTAAAGATATTATTTTAAAATCGGATTTGCCAACTCTGCATATTGCTCCTTCAAATATTGGACTCGTCGGAATTGAAAAAGAGTACTATGATGCAGATAAAGCAAAAGGGCGAGAGCTTGTTTTAAAAAAAGCGATCGCAAATATACAAAAAGATTATGATTATATTATCATAGACTCACCTCCGGCACTCGGTCCGATGACTATCAATGCACTCTCAGCTGCAAATTCGGTCATTATCCCGATTCAATGTGAGTTTTTCGCACTTGAAGGATTGGCACAATTGCTTAATACGGTTAAGCTTGTGAGAAAATCTATTAACCCGAAACTTGCAGTGAAAGGTTTTTTACCAACAATGTTTTCATCGCAGAATAATTTGTCAAAACAGGTTTTTGCAGATTTACGTCAACATTTTAAAGGCAAACTATTTAAAGATGAAAAAGATAAGTATATAGTAGTTCCTCGTAATGTAAAGTTGGCAGAGTCTCCATCATTCGGTAAACCTGCAATCTTGTATGATGTAAAATCAAG